>NZ_JAAVCB010000018.1:0-48257 GCF_014802555.1 Clavibacter sp.
AACGGGGCGTTAGCGTGAGTCACGAAGACCTCCGTGGACGTTGATGAGTGTGGTAACCCACATCGTCCCGGAGGTCTTCGCTATCCGCCCCAGCGTTCACAACCTCCCGAGGAACTACACCTAGGCGTCCGTCCCGCGCCGGGGCCCGGCCGCGGGCGTCCCGTCACCAGCCGCGCGAGCGCCAGTCGGCGAGGGATGCGCGCTCCGCGCCGAGCGTCGTCGAGTCGCCGTGCCCGGGATGCACGTGCGCGTCGTCGGGGAAGCGCGCGAACAGGCGCTCCTCGACGTCGTCCATCAGCTGCCGGAAGCGGCCGGCGTCGCCCTGCGTGTTCCCGACGCCGCCGGGGAAGAGCGAGTCGCCCGTGAAGAGGTGGGTGCTGCCGTCGCCCGGCTGCAGCACGAGCGCGACGCTGCCCGGCGTGTGCCCGCGGAGCGCGACGACCTCGAGGGCCACGCTGCCGAAGGCCACCTGGTCGCCGTGCGCGAGGCGCCGGTCGGCGTCGACGGGCAGGTCGCCCGCGTCGGCGTCGCCCACGGCGGAGGCCGCGTCGGTCGCGTCGAGGACGGCGGCGAGCGCGCCGTGGTGGTCGGCGTGGCCGTGCGTGGTGACGACCACGGCGAGCCGCCCCACGGGATCCGGCTCCGCCACGAGCGCGAGCAGCCGGTCGACGTCGGAGGCCGCGTCGACGAGCAGGCGCTCGCCGGAGTCGAGGTCGGTGAGGAGGTACGCGTCGTTGTCCATGGAGCCGACGGACGCCTTGCGGATCTCCACGTCGCCCGCCACGTGCACGTGCGAGGGGCCGCCGGGGGACACGTGCCAGGGTGCGCTCATGCCGAAAAGGCTACGCGCGCGAGGACCCCCGCGATCAGGGCAGCCGGACGTTATACACCGAGACACGCCGAGGATGCAAGATTTCGCTGGACATGGCGCGTCGCGACCCGTATGGTGATCCTTTGCGCTCCCACTCCCTTTTGCCTTCATATTGCGGTCGGTCATCGTGTGCGCTCGGGTCGATCCCGAGCCCATCCCGCGAGGTGTGGCGAGCAACTCCATCAGGATCGGCACGGGTCACGTCCCGGGTCGGTCTCGGCGTATCGACGACATCGGAGCCCGACGGGGCCCACGGAGGTAATTTCCTTGGCTGCTGCGCGCAACGCAACTCCCACTCCCCAGAACGGTCGCGACGCATCGCGGCTCTCGTTCGCGAAGATCACTGACACCCTCACCGTCCCCGACCTCCTCGCCCTGCAGACCGAGAGCTTCGACTGGCTCGTCGGCTCGGACGCGTGGAAGCGGCGCGTCGAGGAGGGCACCAAGCAGGGTCGCACCGACCTGGCGCTCAACTCCGGCCTCGAGGAGATCTTCGAGGAGATCTCCCCCATCGAGGACCTGGGCGAGACCATGCAGCTCGGGTTCACGAACCCGTACCTCGAGGAGCAGAAGTACTCCATCGACGAGTGCAAGGAGCGCGGCAAGACCTACTCCGCTCCCCTCTACGTCGAGGCCGAGTTCATGAACCACCTCACGGGTGAGATCAAGACCCAGACGGTCTTCATGGGCGACTTCCCCCTCATGACGGAGAAGGGCACGTTCATCATCAACGGCACCGAGCGTGTCGTCGTGTCCCAGCTCGTCCGCTCGCCCGGCGTGTACTTCGAGCGCCAGCAGGAGAAGACCTCCGACAAGGACATCTACTCCGCCCGCGTCATCCCCTCGCGCGGCGCCTGGCTCGAGTTCGAGATCGACAAGCGCGACCAGGTCGGCGTGCGCATCGACCGCAAGCGCAAGCAGTCGGTCACCGTGTTCCTGAAGGCCCTCGGCCTCACCAGCGAGCAGATCCTCGAGGAGTTTAAGGGCGTCGCGTCCATCGAGCTCACGCTCGAGAAGGACTCCATTCTCACCAAGGAGGAGGCCCTCAAGGACATCTACCGCAAGCTCCGTCCCGGCGAGCAGGTCGCTGCCGAGGCCGCCCGCGCGCTGCTGGACAACTTCTACTTCAACCCGAAGCGCTACGACCTGGCGAAGGTGGGTCGCTACAAGATCAACCGCAAGCTCGGCATCGACAAGCAGCTCACCGACTCGGTGCTCACGGTCGAGGACATCCTCGCGACCATCAAGTACCTCGTGTCGCTGCACGCGAACGAGACGAAGATGAACGGCACGCGCGACGGCAAGCCCGTCGAGCTGCGCCTCGACGTGGACGACATCGACCACTTCGGCAACCGCCGCATCCGCGCGGTCGGCGAGCTCATCCAGAACCAGGTCCGCACCGGCCTGTCCCGTATGGAGCGCGTCGTCCGCGAGCGCATGACCACGCAGGACATCGAGGCCATCACGCCGCAGACCCTGATCAACGTGCGCCCCGTCGTCGCCGCGATCAAGGAGTTCTTCGGCACGAGCCAGCTGTCGCAGTTCATGGACCAGAACAACCCGCTCGCGGGTCTCACCCACAAGCGCCGCCTCTCGGCGCTCGGCCCGGGTGGTCTGTCCCGTGAGCGCGCCGGCGTCGAGGTCCGCGACGTCCACCCGTCGCACTACGGCCGCATGTGCCCCATCGAGACCCCGGAAGGCCCGAACATCGGCCTGATCGGCTCGCTGGCGTCGTTCGCCCGCATCAACTCGTTCGGCTTCATCGAGACCCCGTACCGTCGCGTCGTCGACGGCGTGGTCACCGACCAGATCGACTACCTCACGGCCAGCGAGGAGGACGAGTTCCTCGTCGCCCAGGCCAACGCGCCCCTCACGAAGGACTTCCGCTTCGCGGAGGACCGCGTCCTCGTCCGCCCCAAGGGCGGTGAGGTGGAGCTCGTCGCGAAGGAGAACGTCCACTACATGGACGTCTCCCCGCGCCAGATGGTGTCGGTCGCGACCTCGCTCATCCCGTTCCTCGAGCACGACGATGCGAACCGCGCGCTCATGGGCGCCAACATGCAGCGTCAGGCCGTCCCGCTGCTGCGCAGCGAGAGCCCGCTCGTCGGCACCGGCATGGAGGGCTACGCGGCCATCGACGCCGGCGACGTCCTCACCGCCGACGCCTCGGGCGTCGTCGCCGAGGTGTCCGCCGAGGTCGTCACCATCCAGCTCGACGAGGGCGGCACGCAGACCTATTACCTGCGCAAGTTCGACCGCTCCAACCAGGGCACGAGCTACAACCACCGTGTCCTGGTCTCGGCCGGCGACCGCATCGAGGCCGGCGAGGTCATCGCCGACGGCCCCGCCACGGAGAACGGCGAGCTCGCGCTCGGCAAGAACCTGCTCGTCGCGTTCATGCCGTGGGAGGGCCACAACTTCGAGGACGCGATCATCCTGAGCCAGAACCTGGTCAAGGACGACACCCTCTCCTCCATCCACATCGAGGAGTACGAGGTCGACGCGCGCGACACCAAGCTCGGCAAGGAGGAGATCACCCGTGACCTCCCCAACGTCAGCCCGGAGCTGCTCGCCGACCTCGACGAGCGCGGAATCATCCGCATCGGCGCCGAGGTCCGCCCCGGCGACATCCTCGTGGGCAAGGTCACGCCGAAGGGCGAGACCGAGCTCAGCGCCGAGGAGCGCCTGCTGCGCGCGATCTTCAACGAGAAGAGCCGCGAGGTCCGCGACACGTCCCTGAAGGTGCCCCACGGCGAGCAGGGCACGATCATCGGCGTCAAGGTCTTCGACTCGCAGGACGGCGACGACGAGCTCGGCTCGGGCGTCAACCAGCGCGTCGTGGTGTTCATCGCGCAGAAGCGCAAGATCACCGAGGGCGACAAGCTCGCCGGCCGTCACGGCAACAAGGGCGTCATCTCCAAGATCCTGCCGGTCGAGGACATGCCGTTCCTCGCCGACGGGACCCCGGTCGACGTCATCCTCAACCCGCTCGGCATCCCCGGCCGCATGAACTTCGGCCAGGTCCTGGAGACCCACCTCGGGTGGAGCGCCAAGCAGGGCTGGGAGGTCGAGGGCAAGCCCAAGTGGGCCGAGCGCCTGCCCGACCACGCGCGCCAGGCTCCGGCCGGCACGAAGGTCGCCACCCCGGTGTTCGACGGAGCGCTCGAGGAGGAGATCGCCGGCCTGCTCGACTCGACGACGGTCACCCGCGACGGCGACCGCCTCATCGGATCCAGCGGCAAGACGCGCCTGTTCGACGGCCGCTCCGGCGAGCCGTTCCCCGAGCCCGTGTCGGTCGGCTACATGTACATCCTGAAGCTGCACCACCTGGTGGACGACAAGATCCACGCGCGCTCCACGGGTCCCTACTCGATGATCACGCAGCAGCCCCTGGGCGGTAAGGCCCAGTTCGGTGGCCAGCGGTTCGGTGAGATGGAGGTCTGGGCGCTCGAGGCCTATGGCGCCGCGTACGCGCTGCAGGAGCTCCTCACCATCAAGTCGGACGACATCCTCGGCCGCGTGAAGGTGTACGAGGCCATCGTCAAGGGCGAGAACATCCAGGAACCGGGTATCCCCGAGTCCTTCAAGGTCCTGATCAAGGAGATGCAGTCCCTCTGCCTGAACGTCGAGGTGCTCTCGGCGGACGGCCAGGCGGTCAGCCTGCGCGACACGGATGACGAGGTCTTCCGCGCCGCGGAGGAGCTCGGCATCAACATCTCCACCCGCTTCGAGTCGTCCAGCATCGACGACATCTAAGCCCGCTCAAGACTTTCGACTCGAAGCTTTCCAAGGAGAGAAGGAAAATTGCTCGACGTAACAACTTTCGATGAGCTGCGGATCGGCCTGGCCACGGCCGATGACATCCGCCGCTGGTCGCACGGTGAGGTCAAGAAGCCCGAGACCATCAACTACCGCACTCTGAAGCCCGAGAAGGACGGCCTCTTCGGAGAGCAGATCTTCGGACCCAGCCGCGACTGGGAGTGCTCCTGCGGCAAGTACAAGCGGGTGCGCTTCAAGGGCATCGTCTGCGAGCGCTGCGGCGTCGAGGTCACCAAGTCCGCGGTCCGCCGCGAGCGCATGGGACACATCGAGCTCGCCGCGCCCGTCACGCACATCTGGTACTTCAAGGGCGTCCCGTCGCGCCTCGGCTACCTGCTCGACATGGCGCCGAAGGACCTCGAGAAGGTCATCTACTTCGCCGCCTACATGGTGATCAGCGTGGACGAGGATGCTCGCCACGAGGACATGCCTGGCCTCGAGAACGAGCTCCGGCTCGAGATCAAGACCCTGCAGGACCAGCGCGACAGCCAGATCGCCGAGCGCCTCGGGCGTCTCGAGACCGACCTGGCCGCGCTGGAGGCCGAGGGCGCCAAGAGCGACCAGAAGCGCCGCGCGAAGGACGGCGCCGAGAAGGAGATGGGTCAGACGCGCAAGGCGTTCGACGAGGACATCTCCCGTCTCGAGCGCGTCTGGGAGGAGTTCCGCAGCCTCAAGGTCGGCGAGCTCAAGCCCGAGGACGCCGTCTTCCACGAGCTGCAGGACCGCTTCGGCATCTACTTCGAGGCCCACATGGGCGCCGAGGCGATCCAGAAGCGCCTGGAGGCCTTCGACCTCGAGGCCGAGGGGGAGCTGCTCCGCGAGCAGATCGCCACCGGCAAGGGCCAGAAGAAGATCCGCGCCATCAAGCGCCTGCGCGTCGTCAGCTCCTTCCTCGCCACCGGCAACTCGCCGGCCGCGATGGTGCTGCAGGTCGTCCCGGTCATCCCGCCGGAGCTGCGCCCGATGGTGCAGCTCGACGGCGGACGCTTCGCGACCAGCGACCTGAACGACCTGTACCGCCGGGTCATCAACCGCAACAACCGCCTCCGTCGTCTGCTGGATCTCGGCGCCCCCGAGATCATCGTCAACAACGAGAAGCGCATGCTGCAGGAGGCCGTCGACGCGCTGTTCGACAACGGCCGCCGCGGTCGTCCCGTCACGGGCACCGGCAACCGCGCGCTCAAGTCCCTCAGCGACATGCTGAAGGGCAAGCAGGGCCGGTTCCGCCAGAACCTGCTCGGCAAGCGCGTGGACTACTCGGGCCGCTCGGTCATCATCGTCGGACCGCAGCTGAAGCTGCACCAGTGCGGTCTGCCCAAGCAGATGGCGCTCGAGCTGTTCAAGCCGTTCGTCATCAAGCGCCTGATCGACCTGAGCCACGCCCAGAACATCAAGGCCGCCAAGCGCATGGTCGAGCGCAGCCGCGGACAGGTCTGGGACGTGCTCGAGGAGATCATCCGCGAGCGCCCCGTGCTGCTCAACCGCGCGCCCACGCTCCACCGTCTGGGCATCCAGGCGTTCGAGCCGCAGCTCGTGGAGGGCAAGGCGATCCAGCTGCACCCGCTCGTCTGCGCCGCGTTCAACGCGGACTTCGACGGCGACCAGATGGCCGTCCACCTGCCCCTGTCGGTCGAGGCCCAGGCCGAGGCGCGCATCCTGATGCTCGCCTCGAACAACATCCTCAAGCCGTCGGACGGACGCCCGGTCACCCTGCCCACGCAGGACATGATCATCGGCCTGCACCACCTGACCACCCTCAAGGAGGGCGTCGCCGGTGAGGGTCGCGCGTTCAGCTCGGTGGCCGAGGCCATCCTGGCGAAGGACCAGCTCTCGCTGGACCTCAACGCCAAGGTGCGCATCCGCCTGCACGACATCTACTTCGGCGAGGGCGAGGCGCCCGAGGGCGTCGAGCTCGACGAGAAGGGCAAGACGGTCGGCCCCGTGCTGCTCGAGACCACCCTCGGTCGCGCGCTGTTCAACGAGACCCTGCCGGTCGACTACCCCTACATCGAGGCCGTCGCCGACAAGGGCAAGCTCTCCGAGATCGTCAACGACCTCGCGGAGCGCTACCCCAAGGTGGAGGTCGCGGCAGCGCTCGACCGGATCAAGGACGCGGGCTTCTACTGGGCCACGCGCTCCGGCGTCACGGTCGCCCTCTCCGACGTGCTGACCCCGCCCACCAAGGCGGCCATCCTGTCGGGCTACGAGAAGCAGGCCGCCAAGGTCCAGGGCCAGTTCGAGAAGGGACTCACGACGAACGCCGAGCGTCGTCAGGAGCTCATCGAGATCTGGAACAAGGCCACCGCCGAGGTCGCGAAGGCGATGGAGGACAACCTCCCCGCCGACAACAACATCAACCGCATGGTGTCCTCCGGGGCACGAGGCAACTGGATGCAGGTCCGCCAGATCGCCGGCATGCGCGGCCTCGTGTCGAACCCGAAGGGCGAGATCATCCCCCGCCCGATCGTCCACTCGTACCGCGAGGGCCTGACGGTGGCGGAGTACTTCATCTCCACCCACGGTGCTCGCAAGGGACTGGCCGACACCGCGCTGCGCACCGCCGACTCCGGGTACCTCACCCGTCGTCTGGTGGACGTGTCGCAGGACGTCATCATCCGCGAGGACGACTGCGGCACCAGCCGTGGTCTCGACCTGCCGATCGCCACGAAGGGCGCCGACGGCTCGTCCGTCCGCGACTCCAACGTGGAGAACTCGGTGTACGCCCGCTCTCTGGCCGCTGACGCGGTCAACGAGGCCGGCGAGGTCGTCGCCCCCGCGGGCAGCGACGTCGGCGACGTCATGATCGACCACCTGATCGCCGCCGGCGTGCACGAGATCAAGGTTCGCTCCGTCCTGACCTGCGAGTCCGCCGTCGGCGTGTGCGCGGCCTGCTACGGCCGCTCGCTCGCCACGGGCAAGCTCGTCGACATCGGCGAGGTCGTCGGCATCATCGCGGCCCAGTCGATCGGCGAGCCCGGCACGCAGCTCACGATGCGCACCTTCCACACCGGTGGTGTGGCATCGGCGGACGACATCACGCAGGGTCTGCCCCGCGTGCAGGAGCTCTTCGAGGCCCGCACCCCCAAGGGTGCGTCGCCCATCGCGGAGGCGGCCGGTCGCATCACCATCGAGGACACGGATCGCAGCCGCAAGGTGATCCTGACCCCGGACAACGGCGACGAGCCGCACATCTACCCGGTGCTCAAGCGGGCCACCCTCCTCGTGGAGGACGGCCAGCACGTCGAGCTCGGGCAGCAGCTGCACGTCGGCGCCATCGACCCGAAGGAGGTCCTCCGGGTCAAGGGCGTGCGCGAGGTGCAGAAGCACCTCGTGGGCGGTGTCCAGGGCGTCTACCGCTCGCAGGGCGTCCCGATCCACGACAAGCACATCGAGGTCATCGTGCGGCAGATGCTGCGCAAGGTCACGGTCGTCGAGCACGGCGACACGGACCTCCTCCCCGGTGAGCTGGTCGACCGGGCCCGCTACAACGAGGTCAACCGTGCCACGCTGACGGAGGGCAAGAAGACCGCCTCCGCCCGCCAGGAGGTCATGGGCATCACCAAGGCCTCGCTCGCGACCGAGTCGTGGCTGTCGGCCGCGTCCTTCCAGGAGACGACCCGCGTGCTCACGCAGGCCGCCATGGAGGGCAAGTCCGACCCGCTGATGGGCCTCAAGGAGAACGTCATCATCGGCAAGCTGATCCCGGCCGGGACGGGGCTCGCGAAGTACCGCGACGTCACCGTCACCGCGACGGAGGAGGCCAAGGCCGAGCGCTACCCGAACCGCATCTTCACGGATGAGTCGGTGTTCAACGAGTCCGACCTGAGCTTCGTCGACTTCGACAGCTTCAGCTCGGACGACTACACGCCCGGCACCTACAACTAGGACCGCCGGCGCGTGAGCGCACGATGAGAAGGGCCCCGCTCCGGCGGGGCCCTTCCTCGTTGACGGGGCGTGCATCGCGCGCCCCCGTCCCGCCGCCCGCGTGCCCCCGGGCCGGGCGACGCCGCGGCGATACAGTGGGCGGACCCGGCGGCACCGACGCCGGGGACCCGAGGAGGCGTCGTGCGGATGCTGGAGGACGTGGTCCTGGCATGGCGGGCGCACGCGCTGCGCTACGCGACCGAGGCCGCGTCGCCGACGGGCGGCGCATCCGGTTCCGGATCGTGCCCCGACTGCGACGCCTCGCCCTTCACGGACCAGGAGGCGATCCCGCGGGACGCGCCCCACACGGCGATCCACCCGCTCATCGCCGCCCTCGAGGTCGCGCGCGCGGAGGCGGCCCGCGACGCCCGCGAGCGCCTCTACCGCGAGACGCGCGGGCCGGTCTACCGCGACCACCCCTTCGGCATGCCCGCGTTCGTCGACTACGGGGAGCGCGAGGAGGAGATCCAGCAGGTGGTGGACCAGGCGATGGAGCGCGAGCTCGCCCCCCTCGCGCCCGTGATCCGGCGGGCCCTCGACCGCTTCGTCAACCTGCGGCTCGTGGCGCTCGAGGGCGAGATCGGCCCGGTGCCCGACGGCCGCGACGGGTCGGACCCCGAGCCCCTCTTCTAGCGGCCGCACGGACAGGCCGGCGTCGGGATCCGTCATCCGGCGACATGGGAATACCGACACGGCGAGGGCGTTGAGACCATGGCGGTCGGCGCACCCGGACGGGTTCCGGACACCACGCGCCCCGCACCGCGCACGCAGCACCCGCACACAGCACCCGCACGAGGCGATCCCCCTGAGGAGATCCGCCGTGACCGCAAGGACCCCCATGACGCTCCGCCCCCGCCTCCGCCCCTCCCTCGCCCTCACCGGCCTCCTGGCCGCCGCCGCCCTCGGTCTCGCGGGCTGCGCCTCGGGCGACGCGGGCACCGGATCCGCGAACGGCACGTCCGGCACGCCGGCCGCCGCGACGAGCCTCTCCGACGTCAAGGCGAAGGGCGAGCTCGTCATCGGCACCGAGGGCACGTACTCGCCGTTCTCCTTCCACGAGGGATCCGGCTCCGGCGCGCTCACGGGCTACGACGTCGAGGTCGCGACCGCGGTGGCCGACAAGCTGGGCGTGAAGCCCGTCTTCGAGGAGACCCAGTTCGACGGCATCTTCGCGGGCCTCGAGGCCGGCCGCTGGGACGTCATCGCCAACCAGATCTCCATCACGGACGAGCGCAAGACGGTCTACGACTTCTCCGAGCCGTACACGGTCTCGCCCGGCGTCATCATCGTCAAGGGCTCCGACTCGGGCATCTCCTCGTTCGCCGACCTCGAGGGCAAGACCACGGCCCAGTCGCTCACGAGCAACTGGAACGAGCTCGCCACCCAGAGCGGCGCCAAGGTCGAGGCCGTCGAGGGCTTCGCCCAGGCGGTCACGCTCCTCCAGCAGGGCCGCGTCGACGCGACGATCAATGACCGCCTCACGCTCCTCGACTACCAGAAGCAGCAGGGCGACTCCGACTTGAAGGTGGCCGCGGAGACCGACGACCCGTCGCTCAGCGCGCTCGTCTTCCGCAAGGGCAGCGACGACCTCGTGGCCGCGGTCGACCAGGCGCTCGCCGACCTGCGCGCCGACGGCACGCTCGCCGGCATCTCCGACAAGTACTTCGGCGCGGACGTCTCGCAGTAGCCCGCCGCGTACGCTGACGGACGAGGACGAGACGAGGGGATCGCATGTCGAGGGAGTGGGACCTGTTCTGGTCGTCCTTCGGGCCGCTCGCGCTCGAGACGATCCGCGGCACCATCCCGCTCGCCCTCGTCACGTTCGCCCTGGGTCTCGCGATCGCGCTGGGCCTCGCGCTCATGCGCCTCTACGGCAACCGGCTCGTCTCGGGCATCGCGCGGTTCTACATCTCCGTCGTCCGCGGCACCCCGCTGCTGGTGCAGCTCTTCGTGATCTTCTACGGCCTGCCGTCCATCGGCGTCGTGCTGCCGCCGTGGCCGAGCGCGGTGATCGCCCTGTCGCTGAACGTGGGCGGCTACGCGGCGGAGATCATCCGCGCGTCGATCCTGTCGGTCCCGCGCGGCCAGTGGGAGGCGGGCCACACCATCGGCATGTCCCGTGCCCTGACGCTGCGCCGCATCATCGTGCCGCAGGCCGCCCGCGTGTCCGTGCCGCCGCTGTCGAACACGTTCATCAGCCTGGTGAAGGACACGTCCCTGGCCTCCGTGATCCTCGTGACCGAGCTCTTCAAGCAGGCGCAGCTCATCGCGTCGTCCACGTTCGAGTACATGCTGCTGTACCTCGAAGCTGCGCTGATCTACTGGCTCGTCTGCCTCGTGCTCTCGTTCGCGCAGACCCGCCTCGAGAGGAGGCTGGACCGGTATGTCGCCCACTGACCCGCACGCTCCCGCACCCGCCGCCGCGCGCACGCCCGGCGAGCCCGTCCTCACCGTCCGCGGCCTCCGCAAGTCGTTCGGCGACAACGAGGTGCTCCGCTCCATCGACCTCGAGGTCCGCCGCGGCGGCGTGACCGCGCTCATCGGTCCGAGCGGATCCGGCAAGACCACCGTCCTCCGCTCCCTCAACGGGCTCGAGGTGCCCGAGGAGGGCGTGGTCGAGGTGGCGGCGGCCGACGCCGACTCCCGATCCCGGACGTCCGGCCCCCTCCGCGTCGACTTCGCCGCGAAGCCGCGGCACCGCGAGCTCCTCGCCCTGCGCGACCGCTCCGCGATGGTCTTCCAGCAGTACAACCTCTTCCCGCACAAGACCGTGCTCGAGAACGTCATCGAGGGACCAGTGCAGGTTCAGCGCCGCCCGGTCGCCGAGGCCACGCGCGAGGCCGAGGAGCTGCTCGCGCGCGTCGGCCTCTCCGACAAGCGCGACCAGCACCCCTTCCAGCTGTCCGGCGGGCAGCAGCAGCGCGTGGGCATCGTGCGCGCGCTGGCGCTGCGGCCGCAGATCCTGCTCTTCGACGAGCCGACCTCGGCGCTCGACCCGGAGCTCGTGGGCGAGGTGCTCAGCGTCATCAAGGAGCTCGCCGACGAGGCGTGGACCATGGTGATCGTCACGCACGAGCTGGCCTTCGCCCGGCAGGTGGCCGACGAGGTCGTGTTCATGGACGGCGGCGTGGTCGTCGAGCGCGGGCACCCGTCCCAGGTCCTGCAGCACCCGACCGAGGAGCGGACACGCCGCTTCCTGCAGCGGCTGCTCGAGCCCTTCTAGCCGCTCGCTCCCATCTGGGCGCGCCCCGGCACGCCGCCGGGGCTGGGCGGCGCCGCCGAGGTAGGTTCGTGCCATGACCGACGACAGGCCCGCCCCGCACCGACAGCCCGACGAGGCCGACCAGCCGCTGGATCCCCGCACGCCGGACGAGCGCGCCGCCGCCGCGTTCGACGACGGTCCCGCCGACCGCGGCGCGGACTCCGCGCACTCCGACACCTCGACCTTCGACCAGACGGCCTTCGCGGCCCCCGTCGACGAGGACCACGAGAACCGCGAGCGCGAGCGGCGCGAGTCCGAGGCCCGCGTCGCCGAGGCCCGCGCGCGCGACGACCGCGAGCGCGAGGCCCGCGAGGCCGACGCCCGCGAGCGCGACGAGCGCGACCGCCGCGCCCGCGACGAGGAGGCAGCGCGCCAGTCGCAGTCGCAGCCCATCTACGTGCAAGCTCCCGTCCCGCCGGAGAAGCGCGGCAACCGCGGCTTCGGCGTGCTCATCGCGGTCGTCGCCGCCATCCTCTTCGCCCTGCTCTACTCGCTGGGCACGGCGCTCCTCGCGTCGGTGCGCAACCCGGACGCCTTCGGCGACGTCTTCGGGCGGTACCTGCTGTCGCCCGTCTTCTACGTGCCGACCATCGCGTTCCTCGTCTTCTTCGTGCTGCTGGCGCTCCTGGTCAACCGCGGGAAGTGGTGGGCGTTCGTCCTCGGCGGCCTGCCCGTCGCGATCCTCGTCTACGCCGCGTACGTCGGCACGCGCCTCCTCCAGGGCGGCGTCATGGACCTCGCGCCCTCGGAGCAGGCGCTCCTGCTCCAGCGCACGGTGACCTTCCCCGACGGGATCCTCGCGGGCTTCCTCGCCCGTGAGCTCGTGACATGGCTCGGCGCCGGCATCAGCGCCCGCGGCCGCCGCGTCAAGGCGAAGAACGTCGAGGCGCGCGCCGAGTACGACCGGAAGCTGGCGGAGCAGCCGGACCACCGCTGACGCGTGTCAGGCTGGGGGAGTGATCCCCCTCCTGGCCGCCGTCATGCACGTCGCGCTCGTCGTGTGCGTCTTCGGCTTCGCCGCCCTCTTCGGCGGTGACGACGTGATCCCTGAGCGGGATGCGGGCGTGCTCCTCGGGCCGGTCATGGTCGTGAGCGCGACGCTCGTCTTCGCCGTCGGCCTCATCCGCACCACGCGCGCCGCTGACCGCGAGCGGCGGATCCCCGTCCTCCCGGTGCTCGGCTGGGGCGCCGGAGCATGGCTCGCCTACGGGATCGTGGGCGCCGTCCTCTACCTCCTCGGCGGCGCGGACGTGTTCGCGAGCCTCGCGTTCGCTGTCCGTCACCTGGTGGATCCGTTCGGCATCGCCGTGCTGGGGATCTCGGCCCTGCTGGGCCTCGGCGCCGTCGCGCTGGCCGCCCGCGGCCCCTCGTCCACCGTTTGACCGGCGAGTCGCGGAACTGTATCGTTGCGGGGGTGTGCGCTCAGGCGTGCGCTCGTGTCGTGCCGTGAAGTCGGTGCGCCGAGCCGCCCAGGAGCGCACCGACCAGGGTTCGTCCATTCGGCCGGCCCCCACGGCATACCCGCCGGCGCCTCCCACTCCCGTGGTCGGCGGACGCGCGGGTCCAGTTGAACTCGATCCCCGTCCGCGGGCGTCGAATGCTGACCATCAACCCGCTGTCACCGTGCAGCATCGAGGAGTCCCGTAGTGCCCACCATCCAGCAGCTGGTCCGCAAGGGCCGCACGCCCAAGGTCGTCAAGACCAAGGCGCCCGCCCTGAAAGCGAACCCCCAGCAGCGCGGCGTCTGCACCCGCGTCTACACGACCACGCCCAAGAAGCCGAACTCGGCTCTGCGCAAGGTCGCCCGCGTCAAGCTCAGCAACGGCCAGGAGGTGACTGCCTACATCCCCGGTGAGGGCCACAACCTGCAGGAGCACTCCATGGTGCTCGTCCGCGGCGGTCGTGTGAAGGACCTCCCCGGCGTGCGCTACAAGATCGTCCGCGGCGCGCTCGACACCCAGGCCGTGAAGAACCGCAAGCAGGCTCGCAGCCGGTACGGCGCGAAGATGGAGAAGAAGTAATGCCTCGCAAGGGTCCCGCCCCCAAGCGCCCTGTCGTCGCAGATCCCGTCTACGGTGCGCCGATCGTCAGCCAGCTCGTCAACAAGATCCTGCTCGACGGCAAGAAGGGCCTCGCCGAGAGGATCGTCTACGACGCCCTCGCCGGCGTCGCCGCGAAGAACGGCCAGGACGCCGTCGTCACGCTGAAGAAGGCGCTCGACAACGTCCGCCCGGCCCTCGAGGTCCGCTCGCGCCGCGTGGGTGGCTCCACCTACCAGGTGCCGATCGAGGTCAAGCCGCACCGCGCGAACACCCTCGCGCTCCGCTGGCTCACGACGTACGCCAAGTCGCGTCGCGAGAAGACCATGACCGAGCGTCTCACCAACGAGATCCTCGACGCCTCGAACGGCCTCGGTGCCGCGGTCAAGCGCCGCGAGGACACCCACAAGATGGCCGAGTCGAACAAGGCCTTCGCGCACTACCGCTGGTAGCCGTCCACCTCGTTCGACCGCATCACCAACCCCTTTCGGAGGAACCTGTGGCACAGGACGTGCTCACCGACCTGAACAAGGTCCGCAACATCGGCATCATGGCTCACATCGATGCCGGCAAGACCACCACCACCGAGCGCATCCTGTACTACACGGGCATCACTCACAAGATCGGCGAGGTCCACGACGGCGCCGCCACGATGGACTGGATGGCCCAGGAGCAGGAGCGCGGCATCACGATCACGTCCGCCGCGACGACGTGCTTCTGGAACAAGAACCAGATCAACATCATCGACACCCCCGGGCACGTCGACTTCACCGTCGAGGTGGAGCGTTCGCTCCGCGTCCTCGACGGCGCGGTCGCCGTGTTCGACGGCAAGGAGGGCGTCGAGCCCCAGTCCGAGACGGTGTGGCGCCAGGCCGACAAGTACGACGTGCCCCGCATCTGCTTCGTCAACAAGATGGACAAGCTGGGCGCCGACTTCTACTTCACGGTCGACACCATCGTCAACCGCCTCGGCGCGAAGCCGCTGGTCATCCAGCTGCCCATCGGCGCGGAGGGCGGCTTCGAGGGCGTCATCGACCTCGTCGAGATGCGCGCGCTGACCTGGCGCGGCGACTCCAAGGGAGACGTCGAGCTGGGTGCGAAGTACGACATCGAGGAGATCCCCGCGGATCTGAAGGACAAGGCGGACGAGTACCGGGCCAAGCTGCTCGAGACCGTCGCCGAGACCGACGACGCGCTGCTCGAGAAGTACTTCGGCGGCGAGGAGCTGACGGTGGCGGAGATCAAGGCCGCCATCCGCAAGCTCACCGTCAACAGCGAGATCTACCCCGTGCTCTGCGGCTCCGCGTTCAAGAACCGCGGCGTCCAGCCGATGCTCGACGCGGTGATCGACTACCTCCCCAGCCCGCTCGACGTGCCGCCCATGGAGGGCCACGACGTGCGCGACGAGGAGAAGATCATCATCCGCAAGCCGGACTCGACCGAGCCGTTCTCGGCGCTCGCGTTCAAGGTCGCGGTGCACCCGTTCTTCGGTCGCCTCACCTACGTGCGCGTCTACTCGGGTCACATCGCGAGCGGCTCGCAGGTCATCAACTCGACCAAGGGCAAGAAGGAGCGCATCGGGAAGATCTTCCAGATGCACTCCAACAAGGAGAACCCGGTCGACTCGGTCACCGCCGGTCACATCTACGCGGTCATCGGCCTCAAGGACACGACCACGGGCGACACGCTCTGCGACCCGCAGGACCAGATCGTCCTCGAGTCGATGACGTTCCCCGAGCCCGTCATCGAGGTCGCGATCGAGCCGAAGACGAAGGCCGACCAGGAGAAACTGGGTGTCGCCATCCAGAAGCTCGCCGAGGAGGACCCGACCTTCCGCACCGAGCAGAACCAGGAGACCGGTCAGACGGTCATCAAGGGAATGGGCGAGCTCCACCTCGACATCCTGGTCGACCGCATGAAGCGCGAGTTCAACGTCGAGGCCAACGTCGGCAAGCCGCAGGTCGCGTACCGCGAGACCATCCGTGGCACCGTCGACAAGCACGACTTCACGCACAAGAAGCAGACGGGTGGATCCGGGCAGTTCGCGAAGATCCAGATCAAGATCGAGCCCATGGAGGTGACCGCGGAGAAGACCTACGAGTTCGACAACAAGGTCACCGGCGGTCGCGTCCCCCGGGAGTACATCCCCTCGGTGGACGCGGGCATCCAGGACGCGCTCCAGGTCGGCATCCTCGCGGGCTACCCGATGGTCGGCGTGAAGGCGACGCTGCTCGACGGCGCCGCGCACGACGTCGACTCCTCGGAGATGGCGTTCAAGATCGCCGGCTCGATGGCCTTCAAGGAGGCCGCGCGCAAGGCGAAGCCCGTGCTGCTCGAGCCGCTCATGGCCGTCGAGGTTCGCACGCCCGAGGAGTACATGGGCGACGTCATCGGCGACCTGAACTCCCGGCGCGGCCAGATCCAGGCCATGGAGGACGCGAGCGGTGTGAAGGTCATCACCGCGAACGTCCCCCTGTCGGAGATGTTCGGCTACGTCGGAGACCTGAGGAGCAAGACCTCGGGCCGTGCGGTGTACTCGATGAGCTTCGGCAGCTACGCCGAGGTCCCGAAGGCTGTCGCCGACGAGATCGTCCAGAAGAACAAGGGCGAGTAGCCCTCCAGTTCGAGCGGCATCCGCCGTTTCAGTACCATAAGCAGCATCTCCAACACGCAGGGCGTCCGGTCACGTACCGGATGCCCTGCCACCGAGTCCTGAGGAGGACCCACAGTGGGTAAGGCCAAGTTCGAGCGCACCAAGCCGCACGTCAACATCGGAACGATCGGTCACGTCGACCACGGCAAGACGACGCTGACGGCAGCGATCTCCAAGGTCCTGGCGGACAAGTACCCGTCGGCGACCAACGTGCAGCGCGACTTCGCGTCCATCGACTCCGCTCCCGAGGAGCGCCAGCGCGGCATCACGATCAACATCTCGCACGTCGAGTACGAGACGCCCAAGCGTCACTACGCTCACGTCGACGCCCCGGGTCACGCTGACTACATCAAGAACATGATCACGGGCGCCGCCCAGATGGACGGCGCGATCCTCGTGGTCGCCGCCACCGACGGCCCCATGGCGCAGACGCGTGAGCACGTGCTGCTCGCGAAGCAGGTCGGCGTGCCGTACCTGCTCGTCGCGCTCAACAAGTCCGACATGGTCGACGACGAGGAGATCCTCGAGCTCGTCGAGCTCGAGGTCCGCGAGCTGCTCTCCAGCCAGGACTTCGACGGCGACAACGCCCCCGTCGTCCAGGTGTCCGGCCTCAAGGCGCTCGAGGGCGACGAGAAGTGGGTCGAGCAGATCGTCAAGCTCATGGAGGCCGTCGACGAGTCGATCCCCGAGCCCGTCCGCGACAAGGACAAGCCGTTCCTCATGCCCGTCGAGGACGTCTTCACGATCACCGGTCGTGGAACCGTCGTTACGGGTCGCGCCGAGCGCGGCACCCTCGCCATCAACTCGGACGTCGAGATCGTCGGCATCCGTCCCACCGTCAAGACCACCGTCACGGGCATCGAGATGTTCCACAAGCAGCTCGACGAGGCCTGGGCCGGCGAGAACTGCGGGCTCCTGCTCCGTGGCACCAAGCGCGAGGACGTCGAGCGCGGCCAGGTCATCGTCAAGCCGGGTTCGGTCACGCCGCACACGAAGTTCGAGGGCACCGCGTACATCCTCTCCAAGGAGGAGGGCGGGCGTCACAACCCGTTCTACGGGAACTACCGTCCGCAGTTCTACTTCCGCACCACCGACGTCACCGGTGTCATCACGCTGCCCGAGGGCGCCGAGATGGTCATGCCCGGCGACACCACCGACATGAAGGTCGAGCTGATCCAGCCGATCGCCATGGAGGAGGGCCTCGGCTTCGCCATCCGTGAGGGTGGCCGCACCGTCGGCGCCGGCACGGTCACGAAGATCGTCAAGTAGCGCCCAGCTCCACCAGCACCACCTCCGAGAGGGTCGGGCCGTCATGGCCCGGCCCTTTCGGCCGTTAAGACTGGGCCGTGTGTCACGGCTGGCCGGGAGGAGTCGCATCGTGCCCTAACGGATGACCGTGGTGCGCGTAGGTTCGACCAATGGTCAGACTCCGGCGCAGCGACGCCACCGGCAAGGGCTACACCCGCAAGCGAGCAGGCCGGGGCTGGACCTACCTCGACGCGCAGGGGAACCGGGTCACCGACAGGGTGCTCCGCGCCCGCATGGAGAAGCTCGGGATCCCGCCGGCGTGGACCGACGTCTGGATCGCGCCGTACGAGAACGGCCACGTGCAGGCGACGGGCATGGACAGCGCCGGCCGCCGGCAGTACATCTACCACCCGACCTGGCGCGAGCAGAAGGACCGGATCAAGTTCGACCGCGCGCTGCAGCTCGCCGAGTCGCTGCCCGCGGCACGGCGGCAGGTGACGATCCACCTGCGCCAGGATGGTTTCACCCGGGACCGCGCCCTCGCCGCGGGGTTCCGGATGCTCGACACCGGCAGCCTCCGCGTGGGCAGCGAGCGGTACACCGAGTCCAATGGCAGCCACGGGCTCTCGACGCTGCTGTGCTCGCACGTCGCCATCCACGGCGAGACCGTCCACCTCGAGTTCCCCGCGAAGAGCGGGCAGGAGTGGTCGAGCGACATCAAGGACGCCGACCTCGTGAAGGTCATCCGGGGTCTCAAGCGCCGCGGCCCGAACGCGCGCCTGCTGGCGTACAGGGACGGCGACGTCTGGCATCCGCTGGGCGCCGCGGACATCAACGCGTACGTCCAGGAGCGCACGGGCGGCGAGTTCACGGCGAAGGACTTCCGCACGCTGCACGGCACCGTCGCCGCGGCGATCAGCCTCGCCAAGCACGGGCCCGAGGACGCCAAGGGCAAGCGGCAGCGGGCGCTCGCGCAGGCGTACCGCGACGCCGCGGAGGTGCTCAGCAACACCCCTACCATCGCGAAGAACAGCTACGTGAATCCGCGCCTCGTCGACGAGTACGGGCACGGCCGCACGATCGACCCGCAGCGCCTCGCGTCGGGCGAGACGGAGCTGCGGAACCTGCTGTTCCGGTGAGCCCGGCGGGGCCGCCTCGGCTCCGTCGGAAGTGCTGAGAGCCCCGGAATCACGGGGGAGCGGGCGCGACACGCCCGGGTTGCACGCGTGGCCGGACTATGACAAACTCGTCTAGTTCAACATTCCGGTGCACACCGCCCTGCGCGCGAGACACCGGATCACTGCCAGGCAGTGCATAGCCGCCCGGAGCGCTCGTCGCTCCCGGAGCAGGTTAGGCCGCGGGCAGCAGAGCAGAAGCACACGACACCTACCGGATGAGCACCGCTCGTCCGCGCCCGCATGCGGGCGGGTGCACGAGCTGCCCGAGGCCGCGTCCCACGATGCGCGCCCGGGTGCACCACGGATGGTGCACGCCACGAGGCGCGACCATCCGAGCGAGGGACACACGCGTCCAATACGGTCCGAGGCCGCATGACGCACGAAAGAGAGAGAGTCACACATGGCGGGACAGAAGATCCGCATCCGACTTAAGTCGTACGACCACTCGGTCATCGACTCCTCGGCCCGGAAGATCGTCGACACGGTGACCCGCGCGGGCGCCACGGTCGTCGGCCCGGTGCCGCTGCCCACGGAGAAGAACGTGATCTGCGTGATCCGTTCCCCCCACAAGTACAAGGACAGCCGCGAGCACTTCGAGATGCGCACGCACAAGCGTCTGATCGACATCGTCGACCCGACGCCGAAGGCGGTCGACTCGCTCATGCGACTCGACCTCCCGGCCGACGTCAACATCGAGATCAAGCTCTAAGGGAACCCATGTCTACCGCTAACAGGACTTTCACCGGTCTGCTCGGCACGAAGCTGGGCATGACGCAGGTGTGGGACGAGAACAACAAGCTCATCCCCGTGACCGTCGTGCAGATCACCCCGAACGTCGTCACCCAGGTGCGCACGCCCGAGGTCGACGGCTACGGCGCCATCCAGATCGCCTACGGCCAGATCGACCCCCGCAAGGCCGACAAGCCGAGCACCGGCCACTTCGACAAGGCCGGCGTCACGCCGCGCCGCCACCTCACCGAGGTCCGCACGGCCGACTTCGCCGAGTACACGCTCGGCCAGGAGATCACCGTCGGCGCCTTCGAGCCCGGCACCAAGGTCGACGTCGTCGGCACCAGCAAGGGCAAGGGCTTCGCCGGCGTCATGAAGCGCCACAACTTCAAGGGCGTCTCGGCCTCGCACGGTTCGCACCGCAACCACCGCAAGCCCGGCTCCATCGGCGCCTCCTCGACCCCCAGCCGTGTCTTCAAGGGCATGCGCATGGCCGGTCGCATGGGCGGCGAGCGCGTCACCGTGCTGAACCTCGTCGTCCACAGCGTGGACGCCGAGAAGGGCCTCCTGCTCGTCAAGGGCGCAGTGCCCGGCGCGCGTGGCCGCATCGTCTTCGTCCGCAACGCAGTGAAGGGGAAGTAGTCATGGCTACCGACACCCAGCTCGACGTCCTCGACGCGACCGGTGCAGTCACCGGCTCCGTCGACCTGCCCGCGTCGATCTTCGACGTGCAGACCAACGTCCCGCTCATCCACCAGGTCGTCGTCGCCCAGCTCGCCGCGGCGCGCCAGGGAACGCACAAGACCAAGGGCCGCGGCGAGGTCTCCGGCGCCGGTCGCAAGCCGTTCAAGCAGAAGGGAACCGGTCGCGCTCGTCAGGGCTCGATCCGCGCCCCCCAGATGACCGGCGGTGGCATCGTCCACGGACCCACGCCCCGCAACTACTCGCAGCGCACCCCCAAGAAGATGATCGCCGCCGCTCTGCTCGGTGCCCTCTCCGACCGCGCGCGCGGCGCCCGCCTCCACGTCATCGAGAGCCTCTCCGCCGGAGACGTCCCCTCGACGAAGACCGTGGTCGCGCTGCTCGAGGGCATCGCCACGAGCAAGCACGTCCTCATCGTCCTGGAGCGCACCGACGAGGTCAGCCTCCGCAGCGTGCGCAACATCCCGACGGTCCACGTGCTGTCCTACGACCAGCTCAACGCGTACGACGTGCTCGTGAGCGACGACATCGTCTTCACGAAGGGCGCGTTCGACGCGTTCGTCGAGTCGAAGACGGCCAAGGAAGAGGTTGCCGCATGAGCGCCACCCAGAAGGATCCCCGCGACATCATCATCGCGCCGGTCGTCTCCGAGAAGAGCTACGGCCTGATCGACCAGGGCAAGTACACGTTCATCGTGGACCCCCGCTCGAACAAGACCGAGATCAAGCTCGCGATCGAGAAGATCTTCGGCGTGCAGGTCGCGTCGGTCAACACGCTCAACAAGCAGGGCAAGACCCGCCGGACCAAGTTCGGGATGGGCAAGCGCAAGGACACCAAGCGCGCCATCGTCTCCCTCAAGTCGGGCTCCATCGACATCTTCACGACTGTCGGCTGAGACCGGGACTAGGAAAACACCAATGGCCATTCGCAAGTACAAGCCCACGACCCCGGGTCGTCGCGGTTCGTCCGTCGCCGACTTCGCGGAGATCACGCGTTCGACGCCCGAGAAGTCCCTGTTGCGTCCCCTGCCCAAGCACGGTGGTCGCAACAACGCCGGTCGCATCACCACCCGCCACATCGGCGGCGGGCACAAGCGCCAGTACCGCGTCATCGACTTCAAGCGCAACGACAAGGACGGCGTCCTCGCCACCGTCGCGCACATCGAGTACGACCCCAACCGCACGGCGCGCATCGCGCTCCTGCACTTCATCGACGGCACGAAGCGCTACATCATCGCGCCGAACAAGCTGAAGCAGGGCGACAAGATCGAGTCGGGCGCCCAGGCCGACATCAAGCCCGGCAACAACCTGCCGCTGCGCAACATCCCCACGGGTACCGTCATCCACGCCATCGAGCTCCGCCCCGGCGGCGGCGCGAAGATGGGCCGCTCCGCCGGCGCCTCCGTGCGCCTCGTGGCGAAGGACGGCCCCTACGCCCAGCTGCGCCTGCCCTCCGGCGAGATCCGCAACGTCGATGCGCGCTGCCGCGCGACCATCGGCGAGGTCGGCAACGCCGAGCAGTCGAACATCAACTGGGGCAAGGCCGGCCGCATGCGCTGGAAGGGCGTCCGCCCGACCGTCCGCGGTGTCGCGATGAACCCGGTCGACCACCCGCACGGTGGTGGTGAGGGCAAGACCTCCGGTGGTCGCCACCCGGTCAGCCCGTGGGGCCAGAAGGAAGGCCGCACGCGCCACATCAACAAGCCCAGCGACAAGCTCATCGTTCGCCGCCGCAACGCCGGCAAGAAGCGCAAGTAGGAGTTGTAGAAGATGCCACGCAGTCTGAAGAAGGGCCCCTTCGTCGACGACCACCTGCTCCGCAAGGTGATCTCGGCGAACGAGGCCAGCAGCAAGAACGTGATCAAGACCTGGTCGCGCCGCTCGATGATCATCCCGGCGATGCTGGGTCACACGATCGCGGTGCACGACGGTCGCAAGCACGTCCCCGTGTTCGTCACGGAGTCCATGGTCGGCCACAAGCTCGGCGAGTTCGCTCTTACGCGCACCTTCCGCGGCCACGTGAAGGACGACAAGAAGGGTCGTCGTCGCTAACGCGGCGACGAGAAGGAGGAGAGAAATGGTGGAGTCGATCGCACGCGTGCGTCACATCCGCGTCACCCCCCAGAAGGCCCGTCGTGTCGTGGACATGATCCGTGGCAAGCAGGCCGAGGAGGCCCTGGCCATCCTGAAGTTCGCGCCGCAGGGCGCGAGCGAGCCGATCTACAAGCTGGTGGCCTCGGCCATGGCGAACGCGCGGGTCAAGGCCGACGCGTCCAACAGCTTCCTCGCGGAGCAGGACCTCTACATCGCCAAGGCGTTCGTGGACGAGGGCACCACCCTCAAGCGGTTCCAGCCGCGCGCACAGGGTCGCGCATTCCGTATCAACAAGCGCACCAGCCACATCACGGTCGTCCTCGCGACGCCGGATGAGGCGGACGTGGCGACGACCGCGAAGAAGGCGAGCAAGTAATGGGACAGAAGGTCAACCCGTACGGGTTCCGTCTCGGGATCACGACCGACCACGTGTCGCGTTGGTTCTCGGACAGCACGAAGAAGGGGCAGCGTTACAGCGACTACGTCGCCGAGGACGTGCGCATCCGCACCATGCTCAAGACGAGCCTCGACCGCGCCGGTGTAGCGCGCATCGAGATCGAGCGCACCCGTGACCGTGTCCGCGTGGACATCTACACGGCCCGCCCGGGCATCGTCATCGGCCGCCGCGGCGTCGAGGCCGAGCGCATCCGCGCCGACCTCGAGAAGCTCACGGGCAAGCAGATCCAGTTGAACATCCTCGAGGTGAAGAACCCCGAGGCCGAGGCGCAGCTGGTGGCCCAGGGCATTGCCGAGCAGCTCGCGGGTCGTGTGGCGTTCCGCCGTGCGATGCGCAAGGGCCTGCAGGGCGCACAGCGCGCCGGCGCCAAGGGCGTCCGCATCCAGGTGTCGGGCCGTCTCGGCGGCGCCGAGATGAGCCGGTCGGAGTTCTACCGCGAGGGCCGCGTGCCGCTGCACACCCTCCGCGCGAACATCGACTACGGCTTCTACGAGGCCCGCACGTCCTTCGGCCGCATCGGCGTGAAGGTGTGGGTCTACAAGGGCGACATCACGAACAAGGATCTCGCTCGGGAGCAGGCGAACCAGAAGTCGTCGCGCCCGGAGCGTCGTAACGACCGTTCCGACGGTCGAACCGGAGATCGCCGCACCAACGCGCCGCGCACCGCGCCGGCCGCCGAGGCAGCGCCGGTCGCCGCAGCAGGAGTTGAGGCGTAACCATGTTGATCCCCCGCAAGGTCAAGCACCGCAAGCAGCACCACCCGGGTCGTACCGGCCACGCGACCGGCGGCACCGTCGTCTCGTTCGGCGAGTACGGCATCCAGGCCCTCACGCCCGCCTACGTCACCAACCGCCAGATCGAGTCCGCTCGCATCGCCATGACGCGTCACGTGAAGCGCGGCGGGAACGTGTACATCAACATCTTCCCGGACCGCCCGCTCACCAAGAAGCCCGCCGAGACCCGCATGGGTTCCGGCAAGGGCTCGGTCGAGTGGTGGGTCGCCAACGTCAAGCCGGGTCGCGTGCTCTTCGAGCTCTCCGGCGTCGACGAGGCCACGGCGCGCGAGGCGCTCACCCGGGCCATCCACAAGCTGCCCCTCAAGGCACGCATCATCAAGCGCGAGGAAGGCGACGCATAATGGCGATCGGTTCCAAGGAGCTCGCCCCCGTCGAGCTGGACACTTTCGAGGACGAGCGACTCGTCGAAGAGCTGAAGAAGGCCAAGGAGGAGCTGTTCAACCTGCGCTTCCAGTCGGCCACCGGTCAGCTCGACAGCCACGGCCGCCTCCGCGCGGTCAAGCGCGACATCGCTCGGATCTACACGGTCATCCGCGAGCGCGAGCTGGGCATCCGTGCCACGCCCGCCCCCGTCGAGGTCCCCGAGAAGCCCGAGAAGAAGAAGGCGACGAAGAAGGCCGCGAAGGCCGACGACGCCGCCGTCACCGAGAAGGCTGAGGAGGCTTGATCATGGCGAACGCCGAAGAGAAGAACACGGCTGACACCGCGACGGCCGACCGCGGCTACCGCAAGTCCCGTCGTGGCTACGTCACCAGCGACAAGATGGACAAGACCATCGTCGTCGAGGTCGAGGACCGCGTGAAGCACCCGCTGTACGGCAAGGTCATCCGCCGCACCTCCAAGGTCAAGGCGCACGACGAGGCGAACACCGCCGGCATCGGCGACCTGGTCCTGATCAACGAGACCCGTCCCCTCAGCGCCTCCAAGCGCTGGCGCCTGGTCGAGATCCTCGAGAAGGCCAAGTAGCCCCGGCTGCTTGGATGAAGGAGCAACAGTGATTCAGCAGGAATCCCGCCTCAAGATCGCGGACAACACGGGCGCCAAGGAGATCTTGACCATCCGGGTGCTCGGTGGCTCGGGTCGTCGCTACGCCGGTCTCGGCGACGTCATCGTCGCGACCGTCAAGGACGCGATCCCCGGCGGAAACGTCAAGAAGGGCGAGGTCGTCAAGGCCGTCATCGTCCGCACCAAGAAGGAGACGCGCCGTCCCGACGGCTCGTACATCAAGTTCGACGAGAACGCCGCCGTCATCCTGAACAGCAACGGGGAGCCCCGCGGCACCCGCATCTTCGGACCGGTGGGCCGCGAGCTCCGGGACAAGAAGTTCATGAAGATCATCTCGCTGGCACCGGAGGTCATTTAGTCATGGCGAACATCAAGAAGGGTGACCTCGTGCAGGTCATCACGGGTCGCACGCAGGCCAAGGGCGGCGACCGGGGCAAGCAGGGCCGTGTCCTGTCCGTCCTGGTCGAGCGCAACCGCGTCGTCGTCGAGGGCGTGAACTTCGTCACGAAGCACGTCCGCGTCGGCCAGACGCAGCGCGGCTCCAAGACCGGCGGCATCGAGACCGTCGAGGCGCCCATCCACATCTCCAACGTCGCGCTCGTCGACCCCGAGTCCAAGAAGCCCACGCGAGTCGGCTTCCGGACCGAGACGGTCGAGAAGGACGGGGTCTCCAAGACCGTCCGCGTCCGCTACGCCAAGAAGTCAGGTAAGGACCTCTAGCAATGACCGACACCGCAACCGCTGGCACGGCCGAGGGCACCACGCTCCCGCGCCTGAAGCAGAAGTACCGCACCGAGATCGTCAGCCAGCTGACCGCTGATCTCGGCTTCACGAACGTGCACCAGGTGCCCGGGCTCACGAAGATCGTCGTGAACATGGGCGTCGGGGACGCGGCTCGCGACGGCAAGATCATCGACGGCGCGGTCGCCGACCTCACCAAGATCACGGGCCAGAAGCCGCAGGTCACGAAGGCCCGCAAGTCGATCGCCCAGTTCAAGCTGCGTGAGGGCCAGGCCATCGGCACCCACGTGACGCTGCGCGGCGACCGCATGTGGGAGTTCCTCGACCGCCTGCTGTCCCTCGCCCTGCCCCGCATCCGCGACTTCCGCGGGCTCAGCCCGAAGCAGTTCGACGGCAACGGCAACTACACGTTCGGTCTCAACGAGCAGTCCATGTTCCACGAGATCGACCAGGACCGCATCGACCGGGTCCGCGGCATGGACATCACGGTCGTCACGACCGCTCGGACGGACGACGAGGGACGCGCGCTGCTCAAGGCGCTCGGCTTCCCGTTCCAGACGCCCGAGAACACGCCGTAACACGCACCGCCAGCTCCACCCGCACGACCAGCACCACCGCACGATCGGCGCCGGGCACCTCCGCCCGGCGCCGCCACCACCACAGGTCGTCATCCGTGTCCGGATGAACGAAACCAGGCGAGAGAGGCACCACCAGATATGACAATGACCGACCCGGTCGCTGACATGCTGACCCGACTCCGGAACGCGAACTCCGCGCACCACGACACGGTCTCCATGCCGCACTCCAAGCTCAAGTCGCACATCGCCGACATCCTCAAGTCCGAGGGCTTCATCGCCGGCTGGGACGTCGCGGACGCCCGCGTCGGCCAGACGCTGACGCTCAGCCTCAAGTTCGGTTCCGACCGCGAGCGCTCCATCCGGGGCATCAAGCGCGTGTCGAAGCCCGGACTGCGCGTGTACGCGAAGTCCGCGGAGATCCCCCAGGTCCTCGGTGGCCTCGGGGTCGCCATCCTGTCCACCTCCTCGGGGCTCCTCACGGACCGCCAGGCTGCGAAGAAGGGCGTGGGTGGGGAAGTCCTCGCCTACGTGTGGTAACGCCATGTCACGCATCGGAAGACTTCCCATCGACGTCCCCGCAGGGGTCGACGTCTCCGTGGACGGCCAGCACGTCACGGTCAAGGGCCCGAAGGGCGAGCTCAGCCTCACCATCGCGCAGCCCATCCGCGCCGAGGTCCAGGACGGACAGGTGCTCGTCACCCGTCCCGACGACGAGCGCGAGTCGCGTTCGCTCCACGGCCTGACGCGCAGCCTCATCGCGAACAACATCGTCGGCGTCACCACCGGCTACACCAAGGGCCTCGAGATCGTCGGCACGGGTTACCGCGTCGCGCTCAAGGACAAGGGCGTCGAGTTCGCGCTCGGCTTCTCCCACCCCGTGTACGTCGAGGCGCCCGCGGGCATCAGCTTCACCGTCGAGGGCGTCAACAAGATGACCGTCGTCGGCATCGACAAGCAGCTCGTCGGCGAGACGGCCGCCAACATCCGCAAGATTCGCAAGCCCGAGCCCTACAAGGGCAAGGGCGTCCGCTACGCCGGCGAGAACGTTCGCCGCAAGGCCGGAAAGAGTGGTAAGTGATCATGGCTCTCGGAGTTAGAGGAAAAAGCAAGTCCGCCGCCCGCGGCCGCAGGCACGCACGTCTGCGCAAGAAGGTCGAGGGCACCGAGCTGCGTCCGCGCCTGGTCGTCACCCGCTCGGCCCGCCACGTCTTCGTGCAGGTCGTCGATGACAGCCGTGGTCACACCGTCGCGTCCGCGTCGACCCTTGAGGCCGACATGCGCACGTTCGACGGCGACAAGACCGCCAAGTCGCGCAAGGTCGGCGAGCTCGTCGCCGAGCGCGCCAAGGCGGCCGGCGTGGAGAGCGTCGTATTCGATCGTGGTGGCAACCGCTACGCAGGACGCGTCGCGGCCATCGCCGAAGGAGCTCGAGAGGGTGGTCTGAGCCTGTGAGCGCAGCCGAGAACAACAACAAGGAGCCCGAGGTCGTGGCAGTGGCGGAGACGCCCGTCGAGACCGCGGCGTCCACCGCACCCGCGCAGAACGAGGGCCGTGAGGGCCGTCGTGGCGGACGCGATCGCAACCAGGGCGGCCGCGACAGCCGCGGTGGCCGTGATGCCGACAAGAGCCAGTTCCTGGAGCGCGTCGTCACCATCAACCGCGTGTCCAAGGTCGTCAAGGGTGGTCGTCGCTTCAGCTTCACCGCGCTCGTGATCGTCGGAGACGGTAACGGACTGGTGGGCGTCGGCTACGGCAAGGCCCGCGAGGTCCCGACCGCCATCTCCAAGGGCGTCGAGGAGGCGAAGAAGAACTTCTTCCGCGTCCCCCGCATCGGCCTGACCATCCCGCACGCCGTGCAGGGTGAGGCCTCCGCCGGAGTCGTCCTCCTCCGCCCCGCGTCCGCGGGTACCGGCGTCATCGCCGGTGGCCCCGTCCGCGCGGTGCTCGAGTGCGCCGGCATCCACGACGTGCTGAGCAAGTCGCTCGGGTCGTCGAACACGATCAACATCGTGCACGCCACGGTCGAGGCGCTCAAGCAGCTCGAGGAGCCGCGCGCCGTCGCAGCCCGTCGTGGGCTCGAGCTGGAGCAGGTCGTCCCGGCCCGCATCCTCCGCGCCCAGCGTGCCGAGGCCGACGCGAAGGCAGGTGTCTGATGGCTCAGCTCCGAGTGACGCAGATCAAGTCCAAGATCAGCGAGAAGCAGAACCAGCGCGACACCCTGCGGAGCCTCGGGCTCCGTCGCATCGGTGCCGTGGTGGTCCGTGAGGACAACGCCCAGAACCGCGGGTACGTGAACACCGTGGCGCACCTGGTCAAGGTGGAGGAGATCGACTGATGGCTGAGAAGAACGAGTCGGCCGAGGCGTCCGTGAAGGCGCCCAAGGCCGCACCCAAGAAGACCGCGAAGGTGCCCGCCGCCGCTGCGGCCGCTTCCGCCGAGGCGACCACGGTCGGCTCGACGGAGACGGTCAAGCGCGAGCAGGTCCTCAAGGTCCACCACCTCCGTCCCGCCGCCGGGGCCAAGAAGGCACGCCAGCGTGTCGGCCGCGGTGAGGGCTCGAAGGGCAAGACCGCGGGTCGTGGCACCAAGGGCACGAAGGCCCGCTACACGGTCCGCGTCGGCTTCGAGGGTGGGCAGATGCCGCTGCACATGCGCACCCCGAAGCTCCGCGGGTTCAAGAACCCGTTCCGCGTCGAGTACCAGGTCGTCAACCTGGAGAAGCTCGCCGCGCTCTACCCCGACGGCGGCGACGTCACCACGAGCGACCTGGTCGCCAAGGGTGCCGTGCGCAAGAACGAGAAGGTCAAGGTCCTCGGGGACGGCGACATCTCGGTTAAGCTGACGGTTGCTGTCGACAAGGTCTCCGGCTCCGCTGCGGAGAAGATCGTCGCAGCAGGCGGCTCCGTCAAGTAGCACTTCAGGACGCAACGGCAGGGGCGGTCGGGAAACCGACCGCCCCTACCGGCACCTGGGGCCGCATCGCGTCGGCCCGACCCCCGCCTCCCGGCGGACCTCCCACAGAAAGCAGGACACCCTCCGTGTTGAGCGCCGTCGTCAGGATCTTCCGCACCCCCGATCTGCGTCGCAAGATCGGGTTCACGCTGGGCATCATCGCCCTCTTCCGCCTCGGATCTTTCATCCCGGCGCCGTTCGTCGACTTCGCCAACGTGCAGTCGTGCCTCGCGGCCAACCAGGGCACCTCGGGCCTCTACGAGCTCGTCAACCTCTTCAGCGGCGGTGCGCTGCTGAAGCTCTCCATCTTCGCGCTGGGCATCATGCCGTACATCACGGCATCGATCATCGTCCAGCTGCTCCGCGTGGTCATCCCGCACTTCGACACCCTCTACAAGGAGGGCCAGTCCGGCCAGGCCAAGCTCACGCAGTACACGCGCTACCTCACGATCGCCCTCGCGGTCCTCCAGTCCACGACGCTCATCACGGTCGCGCGCAGCGGTGCGCTCTTCGGCCAGACCAACGTCAGCGCCTGCACGCAGCTCGTCACGAACGACGCCTGGTACGCGATCATGCTCATGGTCATCACCATGACCGCCGGCACCGGCCTCATCATGTGGATGGGCGAGCTCATCACCGAGCGCGGCATCGGCAACGGCATGTCGCTCCTCATCTTCACGTCGGTCGCCGCCGCGTTCCCGACCTCGCTCATCGCGATCCAGCAGAGCCGCGGCTGGGAGGTCTTCCTCCTGGTCATCGCCGTCGGCCTGCTCGTCGTCGCCGCCGTCGTCTACGTCGAGCAGTCGCAGCGCCGGATCCCCGTGCAGTACGCCAAGCGCATGGTCGGACGCCGCACCTACGGCGGCAACAACACCTACATCCCGATCAAGGTCAACATGGCCGGCGTCGTGCCCGTCATCTTCGCCTCGTCGCTGCTGTACCTGCCCGCGCTGGTCGCGCAGTTCAACCAGCCGCCCGTCGGCCAGCCGCCTGCACCGTGGGTGCAGTGGATCACCGACAACCTCACCACGGGCGACCACCCGCTCTACATGGTGATGTACTTCCTCCTCATCGTCGGCTTCACGTACTTCTACGTCGCCATCACCTTCAATCCGGAGGAGGTCGCCGACAACATGAAGAAGTACGGCGGCTTCATCCCCGGCATCCGCGCGGGGCGCCCGACGGCCGAGTACCTCGACTACGTGCTGACGCGCATCACGCTGCCGGGCTCGCTGTACCTCGGGCTCATCGCGCTCCTGCCGCTCATCGCCCTGTCGCTCGTCGGCGCCAACCAGAACTTCCCGTTCGGCGGCGCGAGCATCCTCATCGTGGTCGGCGTCGGCCTCGAGACGGTGAAGCAGATCGACTCGCAGCTGCAGCAGCGGCACTACGAGGGGCTGCTCAAGTGACCCGGCTCCTGATCGTCGGCCCTCCCGGCGCGGGCAAGGGAACGCAGGCGAAGCGCATCGCGGCCGATCGCGGCATCCCGGACGTCTCCACGGGCGACATCTTCCGCCAGAACATCAAGGACCGCACCGAGCTCGGCCAGCAGGTCCAGGCGCTCGTCGACGCGGGCAACTACGTCCCGGACGAGCTGACGAACCGGCTCGTCACCGTGCGCCTCCAGGAGGAGGACGCGCAGGCGGGCTTCCTGCTCGACGGCTACCCGCGCACGCTCGCCCAGGTCGCGTACCTCGAGGAGCTGCTGCAGGGGTGGGGCCAGGAGCTCGACGCGGTGATCCAGCTCGTGGCGGACGAGGACGAGGTCGTCGCCCGGCTGACCCGTCGCGCCGCCGAGCAGGGGCGCGCCGACGACGGCGAGGACGAGATCCGCCACCGCCAGGAGGTCTACGTCCGCGAGACGAGCCCCCTCATCGACGTGTACCGCGAGCACGGCCTGCTCGTCGAGGTCGACGGGCTGGGCGAGGTCGACGAGGTCGCCGAGCGGATCCGCACGGCACTCGCCGCTCGCGGCGTCCGTCCCTCCTCCGACGCCGGTCGCGCGTAGCGACGTGGGCGCGCTCCGCCGCACGCCGGGGATCTACAAGACCCCGGACGAGATCCGCCGCATGGTCGCCCCCGGCCTCGCGACCGCCGCGTCGCTCGACGCCGTGCGCGAGCTCATCGCCCCTGGCATCACGACGGGCGAGCTCGACGCGGCAGCCGACGCCGCCATCCGCGCGCTCGGCGGGCACTCCAACTTCCAGCTCGTGCCGGGCTACCGCCACACGGTGTGCGTCTCCGTCAACGACGAGGTCGTGCACGGCATCCCCGGCGACCGCGTGCTGCAGCCGGGCGACATCGTCTCGGTGGACAGCGGCGCGGAGATCGACGGCTGGAACGGCGACTCCGCCATGACCGTCGTGGTGCCGGATCCCGCGCGCCCCGACGTCGTGGAGGCCCGCGAGCGCCTGTCCCGCGTCACCGAGGACTCGCTCTGGGCGGGCATCGCCCGGCTCGCGACCGCGTCGTACCTCAACGAGGTGGGCGAGGCCGTCGAGGAGAGCGTCGAGGCGGCAGGCGCCTTCAGCATCGTCATGGACTACACGGGCCACGGCATCGGGCGGAGCATGCACGAGGATCCGCCGATCTTCAACTACCGCGTGCGCGGCAAGGGGCCTGCGGTGAAGCCGGGGCTCGTCGTCGCCATCGAGCCGATGATCACCGACGGCGAGGCGGAGACGCGCGTCCTCGACGACGACTGGACCGTCGCCACGGTCGACGGCAGCATGGCCTCGCACTGGGAGCACTCGGTCGCGGTGCACGCGCGCGGCATCTGGGTGCTGACGCTCGCGGACGGCGGGGCGTCGCGCCTCGTGCCGCTGGGCATCACGCCCGTCGCGCCCTGACCCGGGCCCGACGGCTCCGTCCGACCCGCTGAGCGGGGACGGCCGCGCTCAGGTGTCCATGACGTGCACGAGCTCCTCGATGAAGGAGCCGTGCGATCCCGACGCCCGCATGATGGCCTGCACGTCGCGGTGGTCGGAGAAGACCTCGACGAACTGGTCGAAGACGTGCTGGAAGCTCGTGCGGCCGCTCGCGCTGAAGGCGACGAGCGCGACCACGTGCACGCGGTTGCCGCCCCACTGCATCGCCTCGTCGTTGACCACGATCGCGATGGCCGTGCGATGCGCCGTCATCGCGAGCGAGTGCGGCACGGCGAGCGTGTCGGTGAACGCGGTCGACGAGAGGCGCTCGCGCTCGATGGCCCCGTCGATGTACTCGGGCTCGATGATGCCCTGCTCCACCATCTTGCCGCCGAGCAGCCGGATCATCGCCTCCTCGTCGGGCGCGTGCAGGTCGCGGAAGAACAGCGACTCGTCGAGGAAGCGCAGCAGGTCGTGCTTCATGGAGCTCCGGCGCGCGTGCCGGCGGACGCGGGCGACGGCCTGGCGGATCGACTCGATGTCGTCGGGCGTCGGCAGCGGCTGGACGACCACGACGTCGTCGCCGGGCGGACGCGTGCCGGTGGCGTTGATCACGAGCTGCACCCCGAGGGCGTCCGCGTCGACGTCGGTGCGCGTGACGACGGCGTCCACGCTGATATCGGCGCCCAGCGCCTGCTCGATGCGCTGCCGCATGATCTGGTGCAGGTCGTAGTAGTTCGGGCAGACGAGCGCGCACGCGACCCGGTCGTCGCGTCGGGCGATGCGCTCCCGGTGCGAGCCCACGTGCAGGGCGATGTACGCGATCTCGTCGTCGTTGATCGCGATCCCGCGTCGCCGCTGCACCTCGCTCGCGATGAACACCGCGATCTCGTACGTCATCGGGTAGGAGGTCTTGATGGAGCGCGCGAGCGGGTTGCGGGAGAAGGAGCGGTCGGCGGCGCGGGCCACGAGGTTGCCGAGGTGCAGGGAGAAGCGCACCGTGAAGTCCTCGTCCTCGAGGTCCACCAGGTACTCCTGCTTCACGCGGCGGACGATGGCGCGCACCACGTCGAGGTCGCTCTCGACGACGTGCTCGCGCATCACGGTCGCCAGCGACTGCTCGTTGCCGGGCGTGACGACGCGCGTGCGCACGAGGAGCGCGAGGTAGGCGACGTCGCCGGCGGGCACGGGCACGTCGAAGTGGGCGGCGAGCAGGCGGGCGAGCACGGCGCGGATCGCGAGGGCGGTGGGGTCGGCGGCGGCAGGTCCCTCGGCCGCGTCGTCGGCGGCCGGCGCGGGGTCGAGGTCGGCGCCCGCGGACGGATCCGCGCCGGCGTCCGTCCGCCGCGGCGACCGCGCGAGCCGGTCGACCGCGATCGCCACGTGCAGCAGCACGTTGTCGACGCCGTACTCGTTGACGAAGAAGCCGCCCTCGGTGAGCTCGCGGACGAGGTCCGTCTTGAACGCGCGCAGCGAGTCGGAGGCGAACTCCCGCTGCACCGTCTCGAGCGGCAGGAAGCCCTGCGCGCTCTCGTCGCGGAACATGCGCGACAGCAGCCGGCGGAAGTCGCGCTCGGATCCCTCGAGGACGGCGATGGATCCGGTGCGGCGGAGGGCGAGCCCGGCGTCCTCGACGAGCGCGCGCACCTTGCGGAGGTCCGCCTCGACGGTGGACTCGCTCACGTGCAGCTCGTCCGCGAGCGCGAAGACGTCGAGGCCGTCGGGCGCGTCGCCGAGGCGGCGGACGAGCGCGTGCAGGCGGTCGCGGGGCGTGCCCTGCTGGTCGGCGCCCGAGCGCGTCCCGAGGTGGCGGGCGTAGCTGCCGGCGTCGATCCGGTAGCCGTCGGGGGAGGAGGCGATGGCCACGGTCGAACGCTCCCGCACGGCGGTGACGTAGTTGCGCACGCTGCGCGTGGTGACCCCGAGGCGGTCCGCGAGCTCGCCGGCCTCGACCCAGCGGTCGGCCGTGGACAGGTAGTCCAGCAGCCGCTCCTGGTTCTCGCTCAGCATGGTCGTCTCCCTGCGCGGCCGGCTCGCGTCCCCGGGTGGCGGACGGAGCGTGCGGCTGTCGGAGACGAGTCAACCATCCGCACCCCCGTCCCACGCCCGCCGGGGCGGGCGCCGGCGTCGTCTTCCTACCCTGCGGAAAGGGCTCTGCTGGCACACGGGGCCGGGGGCGGAGCACGATGGGACGACCAGCGACGACGCGAGGAGGCACAGCATGACCGGGAGGATCCTCGTCGTCTGCGGCTCCGGCGCATCCAGCACGTTCCTCGCCCAGCGGCTCCGCGCGCTCGCGGAGGCGGACGGGCTCGAGATCGAGGCCGTCGCCGGATCCATCGCCCAGGTGCGCGTCGACGCCGCGGGAATGGACGTCGTCCTCCTCGGGGCCCACCTCGCCGACCGCCTCGACGCCGTGCGCGAGGCCGCCGCCGACGAGGGCGCGACCGCCGTGCTCCTCGACGCCGACGCCGCGCGTCCCGAGGGCGCGCGTGCCGCGCTCGACCGGGCCGTCGCCGCCATGCGCCAGGGCGCCCGCTCGCTCCGCCTGGCCCCGGGGCTGCACGGGCGTCCCGTCGGCGGATCCCCGCCCGGCGCCTGACCACCGGCGCCCGCGCCGACACCGCACGACCCGCAGCACCGCATCCCCCGCACGACCGCACGACGACCGCCCACCAGGGCCCCGACGACGGGGCCGACCGAAGGAGCCACCATGGCAGAACGCACCGTCACCATCGCCTCGTCGCACGGGCTGCACGCCCGCCCCGCCTCGCTGTTCACGCAGGCCGCCGCGAAGGCCGGGATCCCCGTGCAGCTCGCCAAGGGCGACCGCAGCGTCAACGCCGCGAGCATCCTGGGCGTGATCTCCCTGGGCGTCGACACGGGCGACGAGGTCGTCGTCTCCGCCGAGGGCGAGAACGCCGAGCAGGTCGTCACCGACCTCGCCACGCTCCTCGAGTCGGACCTGGACGCCGCATGAGCTCCCGCACCCTGAACGGCATCGGCATCGGCCGGGGATCCGCCGTCGGACCCGTCATCCGGATGCCCGACCCGCTGCCCGAGCCCGCCGACACCCCCAGCACCCTGACCGCCGACGAGGAGCGCATCCGCGTGAGCGCGTCGCTCGCCGCGACCGCCGCCGACATCCGCATCCGCGGGGAGAAGGCCGGCGGCGCCGCGAAGGACGTGCTCGAGGCGCAGGCGTTCATGGCCGAGGACCCCACGCTCGTCGACGACATCACCGCGCGCCTCGCCACCGGCCGCACCGCCGAGCGCGCCGTGCACGAGGCCTTCGCCGGATTCCGCGACCTGCTCCTCAGCATGGGCGGCTACATGGGCGAGCGCGCCACCGACCTCGACGACGTCTCCCAGCGCGTCGTCGCGCACCTGCAGGGCGTCGCCGCCCCCGGCGTGCCGGATCCCGACCACGCCTTCGTGCTCGTCGCCCGCGACCTCGCCCCCGCCGACACCGCGCTGCTCGACCTCGACAAGGTGCTCGCGCTCATCACGACCGACGGCGGCCCCACCTCGCACACGGCGATCCTCGCCCGCGAGAAGGCGATCGTCGCGGTCGTCGGCGTCGCAGAGGCGAAGGACCTCGCCGACGGGGAGACCGTCGTGGTCGACGCGCTCACGGGCGCCGTCACGGTCGCCCCGACGCCCGCGGAGGAGTCCGCCGCGCGCGACGCCATCGCGGCGAGGAAGGCGCGCGTCGACGTGCCCACCGGCCCCGGCGCGCTGTCCGACGGCACCACGATCCCGTTGCTCGCCAACCTCGGATCCGCCGACGGCGCGGCCGACGCGGTCGAGAAGGGCGCCGAGGGCGTCGGCCTCTTCCGCACCGAGTTCCTCTTCCTCGACGCCACGAGCGCGCCGACCGTCGACGAGCAGCGCGAGCACTACACGCGGCTCCTCGAGGCGTTCCCCGGCAAGAAGGTCGTCGTGCGCGCGCTCGACGCCGGCGCCGACAAGCCGCTGAGCTTCCTCAACGACGCCGACGAGGAGAACCCGGCCCTCGGGCTCCGCGGACTCCGCGCGCTGCGGGCCAACGAGCAGATCCTCCGCGACCAGCTCACCGCGCTCGCCCAGGCCGACGCCGCCACCGACGCCGACCTGTGGGTCATGGCGCCCATGGTCTCGACCGTCGAGGAGGCGCGCTACTTCACGGCGCTCGGCCGCGAGCTGGGCCTCACGACGGTCGGCGTGATGGTGGAGGTCCCGTCCTCCGCGCTCCTCGCCGACCGGATCCTCGCCAACGCCGACTTCGCGAGCATCGGCACCAACGACCTGACGCAGTACACGCTCGCGGCCGACCGGCTGCTGGGATCCGTGGCCGCCTTCCAGGACCCGTGGCACCCCGCCGTCCTCCGCCTCGTGCAGGAGGTCGGCACCGCGGGCCGCGAGCTCGGCAAGCCCGTCGGGATCTGCGGCGAGGCCGCGGCCGACCCGCTGCTCGCCGTCGTGCTCGTCGGCCTCGGCGCCACCAGCCTCTCGATGTCGCCCGCGGCCCTCGCCGACGTGCGCGCCGAGCTCGCCCTCCACACGCGCGAGGAGGCGGAGGCCCTGGCCGCCGTCGCCCTCGCCGCCGACAGCGCCGTCGAGGCGCGCGCCGCGGTCACCGCGGCATCGGCGCCCGCCACCGTCTGACCCGCACCACCGACCCACCGCACGGCCCTCTCCACCGCACCACCGCACGTCCCGCATCACCGCACGTCCCTCACCGCAGCAGGCGGGTCACAGCAGGCCCGCCATCACCACGACAGGAGCACCACCCCCATGACGACGACGTCACCCACCCGCAGCACGGGACAGTCCGTGCGGCTCGGCGTGCAGAAGTTCGGCACGTTCCTCAGCGGCATGATCATGCCGAACATCGCGGCGTTCATCGCCTGGGGCCTGCTCACGGCCCTCTTCATCCCGACCGGCTACCTGCCGAACGCCGACATCGCGACCCTCATCGCGCCGATCCTGTTCTTCATGCTGCCGCTGCTCATCGCGAACACCGGCGGCCGCATGGTCTACGACACCCGCGGCGGCGTGGTCGCGACCATCGCCACCATGGGCGTCATCGTCGGCACGATCGGCGAGCCCTACTACGACGGCGGCAGCCCGATGTTCCTCGGCGCCATGATCACGGGCCCGCTCGCGGCGTACCTGCTCAAGGTCATCGAGCGGCTCTGGATCGACCGGATCCGCCCCGGCTTCGAGATGCTGGTCAACAACTTCTCCGCCGGCATCCTCGGCGCGGTCTTCGCGGTCGGCGCCTACTTCGGCCTCACGCCCGTCATCCGCGCGATCACGTCGGTCCTCGGCGGCGGCGTCGGCTTCCTCGTGGACAACAACCTGCTGCCCCTCACGAGCATCGTGATCGAGCCGGCCAAGGTCCTGTTCCTCAACAACGCCATCAACCAGGGCATCCTCACGCCGCTGGGCACCGCGGAGTCGCTCGAGAAGGGCAAGAGCATCCTGTTCCTGCTCGAGGCGAACCCCGGCCCCGGTCTCGGCGTGCTCCTCGCCTTCGCCATCTTCGGCGCGGGCGCGGCGCGCTCCACCGCTCCCGGCGCGATCCTCATCCAGTTCGTCGGCGGCATCCACGAGATCTACTTCCCGTACGTGCTCTCCAGGCCGCTCCTGTTCCTCGCGGTCATCGCGGGTGGCGCGTCCGGCGTCGCGACCAACGTCGCGTTCGGCTCGGGCCTCCGCGCACCGGCGTCGCCCGGCAGCATCATCGCCGTGCTCGGCCAGACTGCGAGCGACAGCTTCCTCGGCGTGATCCTCTCCGTGATCATCTCGGCCTCGGTCACCTTCGTCGTCGCGGCGGTCATCCTCCGCACCGGCAAGAAGAGCGACGGCGACTTCGGCGCCGCGGTCCAGGCCACGCAGGCCAACAAGGGCAAGGAGTCCTCGATCCTCTCGGGCCTCGGCGCCGAGACCGGCACCGCCGGCACGGTCGGCGGCCTCGCCGACGGCGCATCCAGCACGGGCACGGACGGCGGGACGGCCACGGCCACCCGCATCCAGGACATCGTGTTCGCCTGCGACGCCGGCATGGGCTCGTCCGCCATGGGCGCCTCGGTGCTCCGCAACAAGATGAAGAAGGCCGGCCTCACCGAGGTCACGGTCGTCAACAAGGCGATCGCCGCCCTCGACGGCACGGCCGACCTCGTGATCACGCAGCGCGAGCTCACCGACCGCGCCCGTCAGAAGAGCCCGTCGTCGGAGCACGTCTCCGTCGACAACTTCATGAACTCGCCGCGCTACGACGAGATCGTGGAGCTGGTCCGGAAGCAGCGCTCGGACAGCTGATACCCGGGTCCGCCCCCGCGGCGGACCCCGCACCACCGCATCGCGGGGGCCGGGCCGAGCCGCCCGGCACCGCCCGGCCCCCGCACCACGCACACACGTCAGGAGCACCATGTCGAACGTCCTCGAACCCGCCCAGATCCGCGTCGGCGGCATCGCGTCCTCCGTCGAGGAGGCCATCGCCGAGGCGGCGGGCATCCTCGTCGCCGCGGGCGCCGTCACCCCCGAGTACCAGGGGTACATGCTCGAGCGCGAGAAGAGCGTCTCCACCTACATGGGCAACCTCCTCGCCATCCCGCACGGCACCAACGAGGGCAAGGACACGATCCTCGATTCGGCCCTCTCCTTCGTCCGCTACGACGCCCCCATCGACTGGGCGGGCAACGAGGTGCGCTTCGTCGTCGGCATCGCCGGCAAGGACGGCGGCCACCTCGAGATCCTCAGCAAGATCGCCATCATCTTCAGCGACGACGACGAGGTGCAGAAGCTCCTCGACGCCCCGGACGCCGAGGCGCTGTACGCCCTCCTGGCCGAGGTGAACGAGGCGTGAAGGCCGTCCACTTCGGCGCCGGCAACATCGGCCGCGGCTTCGTCGGGCTGATCCTGCACGAGGCCGGCTACGAGGTCGTCTTCGCCGACGTCAACGCCGAGCTCATCGGGCACCTGGCGTCCGCCGACTCCTACCGCGTCACCGAGGTCGGCCCGCACGCCCGCGACTGGACGGTCACGGGCTTCCGGGCGATCGACAGCGCGGCGGACGGCGAGGCGCTCATCGCGGAGATCGCGACCGCCGACGTCGTGACCACGGCGGTGGGCCCGAACATCCTCCGCTTCGTCGCCCCCGCGATCGCCGCCGGCCTCCGCGCGCGCTCCGCGGATCTCGGTCCCGTCGCCGTGATGGCCTGCGAGAACGCGATCAACGCGACCGACACCCTGCGCGACGAGATCGCGAAGGCCCTCGGCGACGAGACCGACGCCCTCGGACGCGCGGTCTTCGCCAATACGGCCGTCGACCGCATCGTGCCGAACCAGGATCCCGCTGCGGGCCTCGACGTCACCGTCGAGGACTTCTCGGAGTGGGTCGTGGAGCGCACGCCGTTCGGCGACGCCGTTCCCGATATCGCGGGCGCCACGTTCGTCGACGACCTCGCGCCCTACATCGAGCGGAAGCTCTTCACGGTGAACACGGGGCACGCCACCGTCGCGTACCACGGCTACGCGCGCGGCGCCGTGAGCCAGTCGGACGCGATGGCGATCCCCGAGGTCGCCGACGAGGTGCGCCAGGTGCTCGAGGAGACGAGCGCGCTGCTCGTCGCCAAGCACGGGCTGGACGAGTCCGAGCAGGCGGCGTACCGCGAGAAGAACCTCGCGCGCTTCGCCAACGCGGCGCTCGCCGACACCGTCGAGCGCGTCGGCCGCCAGCCCCTGCGCAAGCTCTCGCGCGAGGAGCGCTTCGTCGGCCCCGCGTCGCAGCTCGCCGAGCGCGGGCTCCCGCACGACGCGCTCGTGCGCGCCGTCGGCCAGGCGCTCCGGTTCGACCCCGCGGGCGACCCGCAGGCGCTCGAGCTGCAGGGGCTCCTCGCGACGGACACGGCTGCCGACCTCGTCCGCCGCGTGACGGGCCTCGACGACCAGCACCCGCTGACGCCCGATCTCGTCGCCGTCGTCGACGCGGCGCAGGCCGACCGCCGCAGCGCACCGCGCCACCGCGCGTAGCCGGCGCACCACCGCGGGCCGGACGGGCGACCGCCCGGCCCGTCGCGCATCCGATGGCGCAGGCGGGTGTCCGTTAGCGCAGGATCGGCGGATCCGTCCGCGACACGCGGGGAGAATTGCGACACGCCCGGGGATGCCGTACTCTCGACCCTTGGTGCTCGGCCGCCTCCCGGCGTCCCACGAGCACCTGCGTCTCACCATGATGCGCATCCGCACGAACAGCAGACACCACCTCTAGCGACAGTGAGCTATATGGCCAAGAAAGACGGCGTCATCGAGATCGAAGGCGGAGTTGTCGAAGCTCTGCCGAACGCGATGTTCCGCGTTGAGCTGAGCAACGGGCACAAGGTCCTCGCCCACATCTCGGGCAAGATGCGTCAGCACTACATCCGCATCCTCCCCGAGGACCGCGTGATCGTGGAGCTGAGCCCGTACGACCTCACCCGCGGCCGAATCGTCTACCGCTACAAGTAGGCCTGCTGCACAAGGAACGGCCCCGCATCCGCGGCGGCACGAGGCCAGCGAGAACGAAAGCAAGGAAGCATCATGAAGGTCAATCCCAGCGTCAAGAGGATCTGCGAGAAGTGCAAGGTCATCCGACGCAACGGGCGCGTGCGCGTCATCTGCGAGAACCCGCGCCACAAGCAGGTCCAGGGCTAGTCAGCACGACCGCACGGCACCACCCGCACCACCCGAGATAAGAACGACAGCAGCGCCGGAAGCCGGGATCCTGAGGGATCCGGGGGACACCATCGGTCGGAGGCCGATGCACAGGCTCTGCTGCAGACCTCCATCCACCACCAGGAGAAGCCTCAATGGCACGTCTAGCAGGCGTCGACCTCCCGCGCGACAAGCGCGTCGAGATCGCACTCACGTACATCTACGGCGTCGGCCGTACCTCCAGCGTCAAGACGCTCGAGGACACCGGCATCGACAAGAACATCCGCGTCAAGGACCTCAGCGATGACCAGCTCATCGCGCTCCGCGACTACATCGAGGGCAACTTCAAGGTGGAGGGCGACCTCCGACGCGAGGTCGCCGCCGACATCCGCCGCAAGGTCGAGATCGGCAGCTACGAGGGCATCCGCCACCGCCGCGGCCTCCCTGTCCACGGGCAGCGCACGAAGACCAACGCTCGCACCCGCAAGGGCCCGAAGCGCACCGTAGCCGGCAAGAAGAAGGCGCGCTAGGCCTCTCGGCCCGCGCCTCGCCACCCGTAGACACAGGAGAATTCCATGGCAGCACCCAAGTCGGCTGTTCGCAAGCCGCGCCGCAAGGACAAGAAGAACATCGCCGTGGGCCAGGCCCACATCAAGAGCACCTTCAACAACACCATCGTCTCGATCACGGACCCGACCGGCGCCGTCATCAGCTGGGCGTCCTCGGGCGTCGTCGGCTACAACGGCTCGCGCAAGTCGACGCCGTTCGCCGCTCAGCTCGCCGCCGAGTCGGCCGCCCGCCAGGCACAGGAGCACGGCATGAAGAAGGTCGACGTGTTCGTCAAGGGACCCGGCTCCGGCCGCGAGACCGCGATCCGCTCGCTCCAGGCCGCCGGCCTCGAGGTGGGCTCGATCAACGACGTCACCCCGCAGGCGCACAACGGCTGCCGCCCGCCCAAGCGCCGCCGCGTCTAGCTCGCGCTGATCGGCCGCTGCCGTCCCGCTCCGTCAGGAGGGGACGGCGTCGGCCGATCCGCCGTGTGTCCGTTCGACCAATTTACTACCCGCCCGGGCCGCCACCCGGGGGGCATCGCAGGCGTCATATAGCGGACGCCTCGCCGAAAGGAAACAACACAGTGCTCATTGCGCAGCGCCCCACCCTCACCGAGGAGTCCATCTCGGAGTTCCGCTCGCGGTTCGTCATCGAGCCGCTCGAGCCCGGCTTCGGCTACACGCTCGGCAACTCGCTCCGCCGCACCCTCCTGTCGTCCATCCCCGGCGCGGCCGTCACCAGCATCCGGATCGACGGCGTGCTGCACGAGTTCAGCACCGTCCCCGGCGTGAAGGAGGACGTGACCGAGATCATCCTCAACATCAAGGGCCTCGTCGTCTCCAGCGAGCACGACGAGCCGATCACCGCGTACCTGCGCAAGCAGGGTGCGGGCCAGGTCACGGCCGCCGACATCTCGGCTCCGGCCGGCGTCGAGATCCACAACCCCGAGCTCGTCATCGCCACGCTCAACGAGAAGGCGAAGTTCGAGCTGGAGCTGACGATCGAGCGCGGTCGCGGCTACGTCTCGGCGACCCAGAACCGCAGCGAGTTCAGCGAGGCTGGCCAGATCCCGGTCGACTCCATCTACTCGCCCGTGCTCAAGGTCACCTACCGCGTCGAGGCCACCCGTGCCGGCGAGCGCACCGACTTCGACCGCCTCGTGGTCGACGTCGAGACGAAGTCGGCCATCACGCCGCGCGACGCCATCGCGTCCGCCGGTCGCACGCTCACCGAGCTGTTCGGCCTGGCGCGGGAGCTCAACTCGGCCGCAGAGGGCATCGAGATCGGCCCCGCGCCGGTCGACGCCGTCCTCAGCTCCGAGCTGTCGATGCCCATCGAGGACCTCGACCTCTCGGTGCGGTCGTACAACTGCCTCAAGCGCGAGGGCATCCACAACGTCAGCGAGCTCGTCGCCCTCTCGGAGACGCAGCTCATGAACATCCGCAACTTCGGACAGAAGTCGGTGGATGAGGTCAAGGACAAGCTGGTCGAGCTCGGTCTGTCGCTGAAGGACGCCGTCCCCGGCTTCGACGGCGCGCACTACTACAGCTACGACGAGGACGAGACCACCACCAACTGACCCGTCCGGCCTCGGCCCGACGCCTTCTTTCGACACCTACGGAGACAAGACCATGCCCAAGCCCACCAAGGGTCCCCGCCTCGGAGGCGGTCCGGCGCACGAGCGCCTGATGCTCGCGAACCTGGCCCAGAGCCTCTTCGAGCACAAGTCCATCAAGACGACCGAGACGAAGGCCAAGCGCCTGCGTCCCGTCGCCGAGCGCCTCGTGACGTTCGCCAAGCGCGGCGACCTGCACGCCCGCCGCCGCGTCATGGGGATCATCCCCTCGAAGAGCGTCGTGCACGAGCTCTTCACGGAGATCGCCCCCCTCGTCGCCGAGCGCGACGGCGGCTACACCCGCATCACGAAGCTCGGCTTCCGCAAGGGCGACAACGCCCCCATGGTGCAGATCGAGCTCGTGCTCGAGCCCGTGACCCCGAAGGTCCGCTCGTCGCGCACCTCCACCGCGACGGCTCCGGTCGCCGCGGCCCCGGTCGCCGAGGCGCCCGCGGAGGAGTCCGACGTGCCGGTCGAGGAGACCGACGCCGTCGAGCACACCGACGAGACCCCCGCGGAGACGACCGACGCGGCCGCCGCCGAGGTCGAGGCTGACGCCGCGGAGAAGTCCGACAAGTAGCACCGCACCACCCTGAGAGCCCCCGCCGCCCTGCGCGTCGGGGGCTCTCGTGCGTCCGGGCCGCCCGGTCGCCCGCATGGCCCCGGTACCCTGGCTGGATGACCGACAGCAGCACGACCATGCCGGACGACCCCTCCTCCAGCGCACCGATCCCGCTCCCCGAGGGGCCGGACGGGATCACCTGGCGCCCCATGGCGCATGCGGACGTCGACGCGCTCGTCGAGCTCCAGGGCCTCCTGGCCGACGCCGACCACCCCGATCACCGCCCCACCCGCGACGAGGTCGTCATGTCCATGGGGTTCTCCTACGTCGACCTGGCACGCGACGCCATCGTCGCCTTCGACGCGGACGGGCGCCTGGCGGCCGAGGGCTCCGCCATCGTCAAGCCCGACGACGAGACCGTCGTGCGCGGCCACATCTCCGGCGGCGTCCGTCCCGACCTCCGCCGCCGCGGCATCGGCGGGCGCCTGCTCGACTGGCAGATCGCGCGCGCGACGCAGGCGCTCGAGGTCGCGCAGCCGGCGGACCACATCGAGGGCCCCGTCCCGACCCGCATCGGCGTCGAGTTCCCCGACGATTCCGCCGGCGCGACCGCCCTGGCGACGTCGCGCGGCTTCACGCCCAGCCGCTACTTCATCGAGATGCACCGGGATCTCCGGGCCGAGTTCCCCGACGTGCCGGCGCCCGAGCGGCTCCGACTCATCCCCGTCTCCCGCGATTGGTGGGAGCGCACCCGGCTCGCCAAAAACGACGTGTTCCGCGACCACTGGGGGTCCGAGCCCATCAGCGTCGAGCGCTGGGAGGCGTTCCTGTCGCTGTCGACCGCGCGCGACGACCTCTCGGTGATCGCCGTCACGGGTGACGACGACGACGCGCAGGTGGCCGGGTTCGCGATGACGGAGATCCACCCGCAGAACTGGGAGGCGGCCGGCTACTCGTCCGCGTACGTCGCGCTCGTCGGAGTGCGCCGCGAGTTCCGCGGACGGCGGCTCGCGCAGGCGCTCCTCTCCGCCGCCCTCGCCGCGTTCCGCGCGGAGGGCCTCGATCGCGCGGTCCTGGACGTCGACTCCGACAGCCCGACCGGCGCGCTCGGCCTGTACGAGCACCTCGGCTTCACGCAGGCGAGCCGCTCGGCCGTGTACGAGCGCGAGGTCGGCATGACGCGTCCGCGGGGATCCGCCGCCCGATGACCGACGTCGACGGGGCGGAGCCCGCCGCCGTGCGCCTCCGTCTCGACGTCGCGTACGACGGCACGGGGTTCGCCGGCTGGGCGAAGCAGCCCGGGCTCCGCACCGTGCAGGGATCCCTCGAGGACGCGCTCGCGCAGCTGCTTGCCCGGACGCCGCCCGCGCCGACGCTCGTCGTCGCCGGACGCACCGATGCGGGCGTGCACGCGACCGGCCAGGTCGCGCACCTCGACCTCACGGAGGCGCAGATCGCGTCGCTCGACCGGCCGCCGCGAGGGCGCGCCGCCGAGGCGACCGCGGGGGAGGGGCAGCACGTCCCCACCGCCGCTCGCGCCGCCTCCGCCCTCGCACGCCGGCTGAACGGCGTGCTCGGCGCGCGGTCCGACGTCGTCGTGCTCGCGTGCGCCCCCGCGCCTGACGGCTTCGACGCGCGCTTCTCCGCCACCTGGCGCGCGTACCGCTACCGGGTCGCGGACGCCGACGGCCCCCGCGACCCGCTGCAGCGGCATCGCACGGTCGAGGTCCCGGTCGCGCTCGACGCCGCCGTGCTGCAGGAGGCGGCCGACGCGCTCCTCGGCCTCCACGACTTCGCCGCGTACTGCAAGCCGCGCGAGGGGGCATCGACCATCCGCACGCTGCAGGAGCTCACGTGGATCCGGGCGGCGGACGGCGCGCTCGAGGCGGTCGTCCGCGCGGACGCCTTCTGCCACAGCATGGTGCGCGCGCTCGTCGGCGCGTGCGTCGCGGCGGCGTCGGGGCGCGTCCCCGTCGCCCGGCTCCGCGAGCTGCTCGAGCTCCGCGAGCGCACGAGCGAGTTCACCGTGATGCCGGCGCGTGGCCTCGTGCTCGAGCGGGTGGGCTACCCGCGCGATGAGGAGCTCGCGGCGCGCAACGAGATCACCCGAGCCCGGCGGGCCGCGCACGAGGTGGACCCGATCGTCGAGGGCGCCGCGGCGGCCGCGCGCGACCTCGCCCGCATCCGCGACACGCCCGGGATTGCCTGATCGCCCCGGATCGCGTACTCTGAACCGGTTGTCTGCACGCCTGCGTGCGACGACGTACAAGGTTGAGCCCTCCACCGGATGCGTTCGCATCGAACGCCCACGGAGCGGGATCCACGACCATCTCACCTCGAAAAGAAGGCAGTCAGATCAATGACGCGCACCTATTCCCCCAAGGCCAGTGAGGTCCAGCACGACTGGGTCGTCATCGACGCCACGGACATCGTCCTCGGCCGTCTCGCCAGCCACGCCGCCGCGCTCCTGCGCGGCAAGCACAAGGCCACGTTCGCCCCCCACATGGACATGGGCGACTTCGTGATCATCGTCAACGCCGAGAAGGTGGCGCTCACGGGCCAGAAGCTCGAGAAGAAGCTGGCCTACCGCCACTCCGGCTACCCGGGCGGCCTCACGGCCACCACCTACGTCGAGATGCTCGAGAAGCACCCCACGCGCGCGGTCGAGAAGGCCATCCGCGGCATGCTGCCGAAGAACTCGCTGGGTGCGGCGCAGCTGAAGAAGCTCAAGGTCTACGCGGGCCCCGAGCACCCCCACGCTGCGCAGCAGCCCACCCCGTACACCCTCGGCCAGGTCGCTCAGTAGCTCCGGCTGCCGACAGCGACGACCAAAGACCTCAGAAGGAATCGAACCCAGTGGCTCAGATCTCAGACTCCCTCGACGTGGCTCCCGAGAGCTTCTCGACCGAGACCCCGAACGAGGAGGCCCCCAAGGCCCCCCGCGCGGTCCTCAACGTGTCCGGCGGCGCCGTCGGACGACGCAAGCAGGCCACCGCCCGCGTGCGCCTCGTCCCCGGCTCCGGCTCGATCACGGTCAACGGCCGTGAGTTCGCGGACTACTTCCCCAACAAGCTGCACCAGCAGCTCGTGAACGACCCGTTCAAGGTGCTCGACCTCCTCGGTAGCTACGACGTCGTCGCGCGCATCTCCGGCGGCGGCCCCTCCGGCCAGGCCGGCGCGCTGCGCCTCGGCATCGCCCGCGCCCTCAACGAGATCGACGAGGAGAACAACCGCGCCGTGCTGAAGAAGAACGGCTTCCTCAGCCGCGACGCTCGCGTCAAGGAGCGCAAGAAGGCCGGACTCAAGAAGGCCCGCAAGGCGCCCCAGTTCTCGAAGCGCTAAGGCGCTCGGGCACACCGGCAGCCATGCCCCGGCTCTTCGGCACGGACGGCGTCCGCGGACTCGCCAACGGCGAGACCATCACCGCGGACCTCGCCCTGCGCCTGGCCCAGGCCGCCGCGCATGTGCTCGGCCAGGACGCCCGGGATGCCGGACGACGACCTGTCGCGGTCGTCGCCCGGGATCCCCGGGTGTCCGGCGAGTTCATCGCGGCGGCCGTGGCCGCCGGCCTCGCGAGCTCCGGCGTCGACGTGTTCGACGCCGGGGTCATCCCGACGCCGGCCACGGCGTACCTCATCGCGGACTTCGACGCCGACTTCGGCGTGATGATCTCCGCATCGCACAACCCCGCTCCCGACAACGGGATCAAGTTCTTCGCCGCGGGCGGACGGAAGCTCGCCGACGAGCTCGAGGACCGCATCGAGGCGCAGCTGAGCCAGCCCGTCCTGCTCCCCACGGGAGCTGACGTCGGCCGCATCCGCCGCTTCGCCGACGCCGAGGACCGCTACGTCCTCCACCTGCTCGGCACGCTGCAGCACCGGCTCGACGGGATCCACGTGGTCCTCGACTGCGCGCACGGCGCCGCGGCGGGCATCAGCCCCGAGGTCTCCACCGACGCCGGCGCGCGCGTGACCGTCATCGGCAACGACCCCGACGGCATGAACATCAACGACCGGGTGGGATCCACGCACCTCGACCTCCTGGCCGAGGCCGTCCTCGGGCACGGCGCCGACGTGGGCATCGCCTACGACGGCGACGCCGACCGCTGCCTCGCCGTCGACCACACCGGCGCGATCATCGACGGCGACCAGATCATGGCGGTCCTCGCGCTCTCCATGGCCCGCCGCGGCCTGCTGGTGGAGCGCACCCTGGTCGCGACGGTCATGAGCAACCTCGGCCTCCGCATCGCGATGGCCGAGAACGACATCACGGTGCTGCAGACCCGGGTCGGCGACCGTTACGTGCTCGAGGCCATGAACGAGGGCGGCTACTCCCTCGGCGGCGAGCAGTCCGGCCACCTCGTCATCGCGGAGCACGCCACCACGGGCGACGGGATCCTCACCGGGATCCAGCTGCTCGGCGAGATGGCGGCGACGGGCAGGAGCCTGCACGAGCTCGCCTCGGTGATGACCGTCTACCCGCAGGTGATGATCAACGTGCGCGGCGTCGACCGCGAGCGCGTGTCCGACGACGCCGAGCTGAACGCGGCCGTCGCGCGCGCGGAGGCCGAGCTGGGCGACACCGGGCGGATCCTCATGCGCGCCTCGGGCACCGAGCCCATGATCCGCGTGATGGTGGAGGCCGCCGACCAGGCGACCGCCGAGCGGCACGCGCAGGAGCTGGCGGCGCTCGTCACCGAGCGCCTCGCGATCTAGCTGTAGTTCCCAGTGAGGTTGTGAACGCGTTCGGCGGGCGTGAGTCCGCCGATGCCGGTGTGGGGGCGGTGGTGGTTGTAGTGATGCAGCCAGGCAGGGTAGGTCGCGGCGCGGGCCTCGTCGGTGCGATAGGGATGGGCGTAAGCCCATTCCGTGGCGAGGGTGCGGTTGAAGCGCTCGACCTTCCCGTTCGTCTGGGGCCGGTACGGGCGGGTGCGT
>NZ_JAAVCB010000019.1:0-21215 GCF_014802555.1 Clavibacter sp.
CCAACACCGGGCCGACGCGCTTGACCCCTTCATCGAGCACTACAACACTGAACGGATCCACTCGAGCCACGGGCTCACGCCCGCGGCCCGAGTGTCACCAACGTCATGACCCAGTACAGCTAGGCGGTCGCGGTGTCCCCGTCCTCCGTCGCCGACTCCTCGCGCGGCACGACGAGGATCTCCGAGATCCGCCGCCGGTCGAGCGCCGTCACCTGGAGGGTCACGCCGTCGACCTCGACCGAGTCGCCCACCTGCGCGAGCCGACCGAGGTTCTCGATGACGAAGCCCGCGACCGTGTCCGACGCGGAGTCGGGCAGCTTCACGCCCGTCGCCTCCTCGAAATCCTGGAAGTTGAGGCGGCCGTCGATCGTGCCGCCGTCCTCCGCGAGGTCGCGTGCGGCCGAGTCGGTGTCGTACTCGTCGAAGATCTCGCCGACGACCTCCTCCACGAGGTCCTCGAGGGTGACGATGCCGTCCGTGCCGCCGTACTCGTCCACGATCACGGCGATCTGGTGGCCCTCGGCGCGCATCATCGTGAGCGTCGGCAGCACCCGCGCGGTCGCCGGGAGGTAGGGGATCGGGCGGAGGATCTCGGACACCGGCCGCTCGGGATCCGCCGCGATGGCCTGGTACAGGTCGCGCACGTGCACGAAGCCGATGACGTCGTCGATGGTCTTGTCGACCACCGGGTAGCGCGAGTACGGCCGGTCCTGCACGTCGATGCCCGCCTCGCGGACCGTGCCGGTGCCGTCGAGCGCCGCGATCTCGGGCCGCGGCTTCATCACCTCGCTGAGCTGGCGGTGGCGGAGGGAGAGGACGTCGTCGAGGATCCGGCGCTCGTCGTCCGGGAGGCCCTCGTGGCTGGAGACGATGTCGCGGAGCTCCTCCTCGCTCATCTCCTCGCCGGTCTTGTGCGGGTCGCCGCCGAGGAGGCGCACGACCACGTCCGTCGAGACGGAGAGCAGCCAGATCACGGGCCGCATGAGGATGGCGAAGCCGTTGAGCACGGGCGCGACGCCGTACGCGAAGCCGGCGTTGCGCTGGATCGCGAGGCGCTTGGGCGCGAGCTCGCCGAGCACGAGCGACAGGTAGGCGATCACGAGCGTGAGCAGGAGCGTCGCGACCGTCGACGCGAGGCCCGATTCCAGGCCCCACGACTCGAGCACCGGGACGACGGACGGCGCGATCGACGCGGCGCCGTACGCGGCCGACGCGAAGCCCGCGACGGTCACGCCGATCTGCACCGCCGCGAGGAAGGTGTTGGGGTTCCGGGCGAGCGCGGCGACCTTCTCGCCGCGGCGGCCGCGGGCGGCGAGGGCGTTGAGCTGCCCCTCGCGGAGGGTGACGAGCGCCATCTCGGTGGCGGCGAACACGCCGCCGACGAGGACGAACACGACGACCAGGACGATGTTGAGGAGGAGGTCGCCGTTCACGAGCGGGCGCCGGTCGAGCGGGTGCCGGTCGGGCGGCTGGCATCGAGGGGGCGGGCGGCGCGGAGGGTGCGGGGCGTGCCCGGGGTCGTCCGGGCGCCGGGACTGTGGCTGTCGGGAGCGGGCTCCCGCGCGGTTCTGTGCATGGATCGAGGGTAGTGGAGCAGGTGGGGAAACAGCCGGGCCGGCCGGCGGCGGCGGCGGTGCCCTACGGTCGGGGCATGGATCAGACAGTGCTCGACGGGTCGTGGCTCGGCAGCTCCGGGTGGGTCACGCTCGCCCTCGTGAACGCGGGGCTCGCGGAGCAGAAGGGCCGATCCCGGTGGAACTGGTTCCTCGTCTCGATCGTCCTCGGGCCGATCGCGACGTTCTTCATCGTGACGTGGGAGCGGGTGCCCGAGCGTCCCGACGCGACGCCGGCGGAGGGGCCGGCGAACGGGCTCCTCGCGGTGGGGATCGGGCTGGCGGCGGCTGCCGTCGTCATCGCGGTGGTCGCGGTGATCGGTGGCGACACGGGTCCGTGGATCGCCGCGGCCGCGCTCGCGCTCGTCGCGGCGGTCTTCCTCGTCCTCCACGTCCTCGCGCGCCGGCGCTGGGCGGCGCTGCAGGCGGGCCGGGGTGCCGCGTCCCCGGGTCCTCTGGATCCGCGGCCCTAGCGGTCGCCGTCGGGTGGCGGGCGCCGCCCCTCAGCCGCGCAGCCGCGGGTAGGCGGCGAGCGTCGGCGCGTGGCGCGCGCTCGTGAGGAGGAAGCGGTCGGCGAACCCGCGGACGGGACGCGACGCGGCCACCCGCACGGCGCCGCGCATCACCCGCTGGCCGACCGCCGACGACGGGTGCGTGAGCCGCGCACCGCCCGGCGGCAGCCCCTGCGCGCTGTCGGCATATCGGCGCAGCTGCCCCTCGTAGCGCGCGAACGCGGCCGCGAAGGTGTCGCCCGTGTCCGCGAGCGCGCGTCCCAGCTCGCCCGCGAGCACGTGGGCGGAGACCAGCGACAGGGTCGTGCCCATGCCGGTGAAGCCGGATCCCCATGCCGCGTCGCCGAGGAGCGCGATGCGTCCCTTCGACCACGTCGAGACGATCACCTGCTCCATGCGCTGCGTGTAGAACTCGTCCGGTCGCGCCTGGAAGCCGTCGAGGATCCGCTCGACCTGCCAGCCCGCGCCGCGGAAGCGCGCGCGGAGGATGGTCATCTGCGCGTCGATCGGCAGCTGCTCGAAGCCGGACGGCTCCGACTCGAACGACAGGCTCGCGCGGATCGTGCCCTCGTCGTCGGGGCGGATGGTGGCGTTCCGCGCGCCGCATCCCGTGAGGAAGTCCCAGTAGCCGGTGTCGCCCGGGATCCGGTCGATGGTCCCGTAGGCGATGCTCACGCTGTGGTCGCGGAGGGTCGTCTCCTCGGCGAACGCCAGGCGGCGCGTGCGGGAGCTGCGGCCCTCGGCGACCAGCAGGAGGTCGTAGCGCTCGCGGGATCCGCTGGCGAGCTCGACGTCGACCCCGGTCGCGTCCTGCTGCACCCCCGTCACGAAGTCGCCGTGGCGGATCTCGACGTCGTCCCGCACGAGGTCGACGAGGATCCCCGCGAACCGGCCGCGCAGGATCTCCACCTCCGCCGTCGGCCCGTCCTCGCCCTCCGCGCGCGGGAAGGTCGCGAGCACGCGCCCCTCCTCGTCGACGAATCGCGTGCCGTCCTCTCCCGTGAGGTTCGCCATCACGACGTCCTCGATGCCCATGCGCCGGAGGACCTCGCGGCCGAGACCGCGCACGTCGATGTTCTGCCCCGCCTGGCGCTGCTCGGCCGACCGCTCGAGCAGGGTCACGTCGAAGCCCTCGCGGTGGAGGCCCCAGGCGAGCGCGGGTCCGGCGATGCTGGCCCCGGTCACGAGGACCCTCGGGCGGTGGTGGGTGGTGTCGGACATGCGTGATCTCCTCGTGTCGTCGAGCTGTCCCGGGATGCCGGGCACGAGTAGACTCTATGGCGCAGATGCTTCACTGTGAAGCATTCCGGGCGACTCGGAGGATCACGACATGACCCACACCATCGCGGTCCCGGGGGACCGCTCCGAGGTGCTCGAGCGGCTGCGGGACTACACGACCGCGTTCGACGAGTCGGTGCGGCAGCTGGCCGCGGCGCTCGGGCTGCCGACGACGGACACGACGGCGCTCGCCGAGATCATCTGGGCGGAGACCGCCGACCGGGCGCTGTCCCCGGCCCGCCTCTCGGAGCGGCTCCACCTGACCTCGGGGGCCACGACCGCGCTCATCAACCGGCTCGAGGGCGGCCGGCACATCGGGCGGAGCCGGGAGAGCGCCGACCGGCGCGTGGTCACGCTGCGGCCGACGGCCGAGACGCGCGCGCGAGCGATGGCCCTGCTGCAGGGCGCCCAGGCCGACATCGACCGGGCGCTCGACGGCTTCACCGCCGAGCAGCTCCGCACGGCGGCCGCCGTCGTGCGGGCGGTCACGGACGGGACCGCGGCGGGGACGCGCGGGATGGCGGGCGACGGATCGACGCCCACCTGAGGGTCGGTCGCCGGGTCAGCCCGTGGGGACGCAGGGGCTGGCGCAGCCCGCGGCGCGCTGTCGTTCGAGCTCCCGTTCGCGCGCCCGCTCCAGCAGCGACACGTGCAGGTACCCCGCGTAGCCGCCGGGCGTGCGCCCCTCGCGGCGGCTCGACGTGAGCACCTCGCCCGCCGCCGACGCCGTGATCCGCGCGTCGAGGCCGCGGAGCCGGGCCACCAGGTCGACGTCCTCGTGCTCCGCGACGGCCGGGAATCCGCCGGCCGCGGCGTACGCGTCGGCGCGCACGCCGAGGTTCGCGCCGTGCACGTGCCCGTTGGCGTGGCCGGGCACGCGCGTCGAGCGCCAGGCCGCGATCTGATCCGGGCTGAGGTCGTCCAGCTCGGGGCGCACAGTGCCCACGACCACGTCGGCCCCGGCATCCGCGAGCTCGAGCTGGCTCGTGATCCACGCGGGCGGCACCGCGGAGTCGGCGTCGGTGCACGCGATCCAGTGCTCGGCGTCGTCGCCCTCCCAGCCCGCGCGGGCGGCGTCGACCCCCTGGGCGCGCGCCGCGCCCACGCGACCGGCCGCGCTCTCGATGACCTCGACGCCGGCTGCGCGCGCCACCTCCGCGGTGCGGTCCCGGCAGTCGTCGGCCACGAGGATCACGCGGACGCGCACGCTCGCCATCCGTGCCCGGGACGCGGCGACCTCGACGGACGCGAGGCAGCGTCCCAGGAGCTCCTCCTCGTCGCGCGCCGGGATGACGACCGTGACCGCGCGGATCCGCGGGGCCGGCTCGACCCCGACCGGCGCGGCCGACGCGCCCGTCACCGCAACCCCGTGCGCGTCGCGACGGAGCGCGGATCCGCCGACAGCACCTCGAGCAGGAAGTCGTCCTCCTCGTGCCGCATCAGCACGTGCAGCCCGGGGACGGCGGCGAGCCGCGCATGGACCTCGTCGCCCGTGCGCCGGAAGTCGCCCTCCGGGTGCCGCCAGTGGCAGGCGACCAGCGTGCCGGCGGTGCCGAGCGCGTCGGGCAGGGCGGCGAGCACGCGGTCGAACGCGGCGTCGTCGAGGTAGTAGCCGACCTCGCTCATCACGACGAGGTCGAAGCCGCCGGCGGGCCAGTCGGCGCCCACGTCGCGCACCTCGAGCCGCACGTGCGGTGCGTCGGCGAGGCGCACGCGGGCGCGTTCGATGGCGGTCGGCGCGACGTCCACGGCCAGCAGCTCGTCGACGCGTTCGGCGAGGCCGGCCGTCGTCACGCCGATGGAGCAGCCGATCTCGAGCGCCCGGCCGTACCGCTCGTCGGGCAGGGCCGCGAGGGTGGCGAGGCGCTTGCGGCGCTCGTACCAGCGGGTCGTGACGCGCCACGGATCCTCGGCGCGGGCGTACGCGGCGTCGAAGCGCTCGGCTGCGCTGGCGGATGCGGAGCCGGTCGCGTCCGCGGCACGGTCGTCGCCCACGATCAGCACCTCGCGGTCGCGGTCGGCGTGCCGGAGGAAGCCGGGCTGCAGCACGGCCGCGTCCTCGGGGGCGTCGGAGAGCGGATCCACCTGGCTGGCGTGGGCGCGGATCGCGGCGCGCTTGACCTCCCGCACGCGCGCGTCGAGCTGCAGCGCGCGCATGGTGGCCCACGGCACGCGGGGGTCGTCGGGCGTCGCCCAGTGCCACATCCACACCGGGTACTCGACGAGCCGGATCCCGCGCTCGGCGGGCAGCGCGCCCACCAGCTCGGCGACGACCTCGCCCGTCACGCGGTGGTCGCGGTGCCCGTCGCCGCGCCAGGGAGCGGCGACCCAGGTGCCCGGCGCGGCGTCGGCGAGGAGCGCGGCGATGTCCTCGCGCACGGCATCGCGTCGCTCGCGGATCCCGCCGTCGGGGTGGCCGAGGAGCACGAGCCGGGCGTCCGGCGCGACGGCGTCGAGGGCCGTGCGGGCCTCGACGCGGCGGAGGGCGACGAGCTCGTCCGGTGTGCGCGTGGGGGATCCGGGGTGCGAGGCGGCGCCGTCCGTCACGATCACGAGGGTCACCGGCACGCCGCGTGCGGCCGCGGTCGCCATCAGCCCCGCGACGCCGATCGACTCGTCGTCGGCGTGCGCGGACACGACGAGGAGCGCGGACATCCTGTCGAGGTCGGGCGCGGCGAGCGCGTCCCAGCGCGGATCGGCGTCCCAGGCATCCGCGTCGGTGCCGGCCTTGCGCGCGTCGAAGGCGACGCCCGCGGTGGGGATCCGCGCGGCCTGGAGCGCGGGATCGGGCGTCGCCGCCGCCGCGTCCGTCGTCGCCGCATCCATCGCGTCCGCATCCATCGCGTCCGCTGCCGCCGCGCCCCGTCGCACCGCCTCCGCGAGCGCCCCGCCGAGCGACGCGTCGTCGCGCTCGGCGTGGTGCTGCCGCACGTACAGCCCGAGGTCGGCCACGCGCTTGGCGTGATCCGCGTCCTGCGCGAGCGGCGCCGGCCCGAGCGCGTGCGCGACGTGCGTCAGCGTGTCGTCCACGGCCCGGGCGACGACGGCGCGCACCCGCTTCGCGAGCAGGCGCCCCTCCTCGCCCTCGGCTCGCCCGCGGTCGACCAGCGAGGCGGCCTCGGCGAGCGATGCGCGCGCGCCGTCGAGCGCCGCGTCCACGGCGCCCAGGTGCATGAGCAGGAGCCGGTCGGCGCCCTCGCGGGACGCCGCCCGGAGCAGCGTGCGCGCCAGCCCGACCGCGCCGCCGTACCAGCAGGCCGCGACCTGGATCCCGCCCCAGTGGAACCCGGGCCGCTCGAGGTACCAGCCGGGCGCGCCTACGCGGCGCGCCGGCACGTCCCGCATGCGCAGCGGCCCGCTCGGGACCTCCACGAGACCGCGCGCGACCCAGGCGCCGGGCACGACTTCGACGCCGGGATGGCGGAGGTCCACCGCGAAGAGCCCGCGCGAGCCGTCGTCGAGCGCCGCCGTGATGAGCGCGTGCGTCAGCGATCCGGCGAGCGAGCACCACGGCTTCGTGCCGGACAGCCGCACGGCGTCGGAGCCGGGAGCGTCCGCGGTGGCCGTCAGCGGATCCCCGCCGCCCTCGGCCGCGAACACGCCCCACGTGCGCGCCTCGGCGTCGCCCGCTCGGCCGGGACCGTGGTCGCCGTCCGCGTCGCCGTCCGCTCTGCCACCCGCGCCGCCACCCGCGGAGTCGCGCTCCTGGTCGAGGATCGCGAGCGCGTCGAGGTGCGGCTCGATCGTCCGGGCGATGCCCAGGTCGGCCGCGGCGAGCGTCGCGAGCGCCTCCCAGAGGTCCGCCGTACCGCCCGTACCCGGCCGTGCGCCGCCGTCGCCCATCGCGACGGCGAGCGCGAGTGCCCGCTCCGTCGACCATCCCAACCCCGGCGGGGTCGTCGCGAGCGCCTCGCGCACGAGCGCGACGGCCGGCCCGGGTTCGTCATCGCCCGGCGGCACCGCGCCGGATGCGAGGCGGACGCGAGCAAGAGCGTCCGCGTCGAGGGGTGGAACGGGCGGGGGAGCGGATGTCACGTGGTGGGGCGCCGAATCGTCGAGGGATCAGCCGGGCGGGACCCGGTCGTCCTTCGAACCTACAAGCGTCCGGCGGCGGTTGCCCTCGTGACCGGGACGTGGGACGACGCGGCGTGCGCCGGCCCGTCTGCGGCCCGTCCGCGGCCTGCCCGCGACGGGTCCGGGTGGGCTGACGGCGGGTCATTGTGGCAGGCTGGCGGCCTCGGATCCCCCGGCCACGTGGGTGTGGGACCCTGACAGCAGGGCTGGGGCGTGATCCGCACCGCCCACGCACGACAGAGGGGACCCACCATGGACCAGCACACCGACCAGCACGCCGACGAGCCCACGACCGACGGCCCGGCCGGCCAGCCCACGCCCGACGCTGTCGAGGAGTTCGAGCGCCTCGCCGTCCTGCGCATGGGCGGCCAGGACATCGAGGGAGCCCTCGAGGAGCTCCCCGACGCGGATGCCCGCGACGTGGCGGAGGTCGCCATCGACCGCGTCGTCCGCGGCTACGAGAACCTGTAGCCGTAACCGCTGCGGCTCAGCGCCCGGTGAGCCGCGCGATGAGCTCCCGGTACCGCCCCGCCGTCCGCTCCACGATCTCCTGCGGCAGCACGGGCGGGGTGCCGGTGCGATCCCAGTTCGCCGCCAGCCAGTCGCGCACGATCTGCTTGTCGAAGCTGTCCGTGCGGTTGCCGGTCGCGTGCGCCTCCGCGTCCCAGTACCTCGACGAGTCGCTCGTGAGCACCTCGTCCGCGAGGGTCGTGATCCCCGTGCGCGGGTCGATCCCGAACTCGAACTTGGTGTCCGCGAGGATCACGCCGCGCTCCTCCGCGATGGCGGCGGCACGGCGGTAGACGTCGAGCGAGAGATCGCGCAGACGCGCCGCCTCCTCGTGCCCCACGAGCTCCTCGGTGCGCGCGAACGTGATGTTCTCGTCGTGCTCGCCCTGCGGGGCCTTCCAGGCGGGGGTGTAGATCGGCTCGGGCAGCCGGTCGCCCTGCTGCAGGCCGGCGGGCAGCGGGATGCCGCACACGGTCCCGTGCTCGCGGTACTCCTCCCAGCCGGATCCCGCGAGGTAGCCGCGCACGACGCACTCGATGGGCAGCATCTCGAGCACCCGGCAGAGCATCGCGCGTCCCTGCACGGACTCCGGGATGCCGATGCGGTCGAGCGTCGCCGCGTCCACGAGGTGGTTCGGCACCTCGAGCCGGTCGAACCACCAGAGGCTGAGCTGCGTGAGGAGCTCGCCCTTGCCGGGGATCCCCGGCTCGAGCGCAAAGTCGTAGGCGCTCACGCGGTCGGTCGCGACGACCAGCACGTGCGGCTCGCCCTCGAGCGCCCGGTCGTCCGTGTCGTCGACGGCGGGGCTGAACAGCTCGCGGACCTTGCCCGAGTACGCGTGGTCCCAGCCGGGGAGGTCCCACTCGGACGCGTGGCCCGCGGGCGCCTGCGCGCTCATCGGATCACCTGCGCGGCGATGTCGGTGCGGTGCTGCGATCCATCGAGCGACAACCGCCCGACGGCCTCGTAGACGCGGGACCGCGCCTGGTCGAACGAGGCCCCCGTCGCGACGACGCTGAGCACCCGCCCGCCGGTGGCGACGAGCCCGGCATCCGACTCGGAGGTGGCGGCGTGCGCGATGCTCACGCCCGCGACGCCCTCCGCCTCCTCGACGCCCTCGATGACGCGCCCGGTGCGCGGCGACTCCGGGTAGCCCTCGCTCGCGACGACCACGGTGACCGCGACGTCGTCGGAGAACTCCGGCCGCGCGACGCCGCCGAGCTCGCCCGACGCGGCCGCGAGCAGCAGCTGCGAGAGCGGCGTGACGAGGCGCGGCAGCACGACCTGCGTCTCCGGATCCCCGAACCGCGCGTTGAACTCGATCACGCGGATGCCGTCCGCGGTGAGGATGAGCCCGCAGTAGAGCAGCCCGATGAACGGCGTCTGCTCGTCCGCGAGCTTCCGCACGGTGGGCAGCGCGATGGTGTCGATGACCTCGTCGACGAAGTCCTCCGGCAGCCACGGCAGCGGCGAGTACGCGCCCATGCCCCCCGTGTTCGGCCCCGCGTCGCCGTCGCCCAGGCGCTTGTAGTCCTGCGCGGGGGAGAGGGGCACCACGTCGTGCCCGTCGGAGAGCAGGAAGAGCGACACCTCCTGCCCGGCGAGGAACTCCTCCACGAGCACGGTGCCCTGGCCGAGGTAGTGGCGGGCGTGCTCGAGGGCGAGCGTCCGGTCGGCCGTGACCAGCACGCCCTTGCCGGCCGCGAGGCCGTCGGCCTTGATGACGTAGGGGGCGCCGTACTCGTCGAGCGCGGCCTCGACCTCGTCGACGGTGCCGGCCTGGGCGGCGCGGCCCGTGGGGACGCCCGCCTCCTCCATGATGCGCTTGGCGAAGGTCTTGGATCCCTCGAGCGCCGCGGCCGCCCGGCCCGGCCCGAAGACCGGGATGCCGCGCGTGCGCAGCGCGTCCGCGACCCCGGCGACGAGCGGCGCCTCCGGCCCCACGACGACGAGCTCGAAGCCCTCCGTGAGCGCGTGCTCCGCGACCACGGCGGGATCGTCGATGTCCATCTTCACGACGGGCACGACGCGCGCGATGCCCGCGTTGCCGGGCGCCGCGACGATCTCGTGGCCCGCGTCCTCCCGGAGCAGGGCCGTGACGATGGCGTGCTCGCGCGCACCGGAACCGAGTACCAGGATCTTCACGCCCCCACCCTATCGACGCCGGCCCCACCGTCCCGGGCCCCTGGGGGCGCCGACGGGCACGCCGCACCGCGCCCCGGGGGAGGGGGAGCGGAGGGCGGGAGGCCGACCCTCCGCGGGCACGGCGCGGGTCGGCTCCCTGCCCTCTCCGGCGTTCTTCGGGTCCGCCGGCGGGCGCATCGTCCCTGCCCTCCCGACGCCGGGGGAGGCGACGGGAGGGAGGGCGTCCTGCCGTGCCGGGCGGGACGTGTCACCGCGAGGCACTTCCATACACAGTAATGGATGTCCCCCAAAACGCGGACGCGTGGCGACGCCCCATTAGGAGGGGCGCGCCGAGCGCGGACGGGCTCGCCCGACCACGCCGCTCTGCCATCCTGGGACGATGGCCAAGGCGCGCATCCACCCCACCGTCGGACAGCCCGCCGTGCGGGCCGCGCTCGCCCAGGGCGCCGACGCCGACCGGGAGACGCGGGCCACCGCGGTCCGCTTCCTGCTGCAGTCGCTCGCGGATCTCGCGCCCGGCGGAACCGTCGAGGTGCGCGTCCCGCCGTTCGGCGCCGTCCAGTGCATCGAGGGCCCGGGGCACACGCGCGGCACGCCGCCGAACGTCATCGAGACCGACCCCGCCACGTGGATCGCGCTCGCCACGGGCGGCACGACGTGGGACGCGGGCGTCGAGGCGGGCGCCGTGCGCGCGTCCGGGCTCCGTGCCGACCTCCGCGGCCTGCTCCCCGTGCCGTGGGAGCTCCCGGCCGACCGCTGAGCGCCGGGGCCGCCGTCGCGGTTCGCCTGCCGTCGGCGGCGCAGGGGATGATGGACCCATGACCGACGCCCGCCCCCAGCCCGACGACGAGCGCCGCACCGAGGTCCTCGTGCGGCGGTCCCCCCGCTACTTCCGCTTCATGGGCGTCGGCGCGGTCCTCGGGATCTTCGTGGCGATGGTCCTCACCCTCGCGTTCCCGCCGAACCCGGAGTTCTCCGAGGCCCAGGTGCTGGCGTTCCTCGCGCTGTTCGCGGTCGTCCTCTTCGGCGGGCTCGCCGCGCTGATCGCGCTGGCGCTCGACCGCGCGGCCTCGCGCCGGTCCCGCGTGCTCACGGCCGAGCGCGAGCGGGGCGAGCCGGGCGCCTGATCCGGCGGCCGCCCGCCGGTCGACGATCCGCCGGCCGCACCCGCACGCCGATCAGCTGAGCTGCGTGCGCTCCAGCCACGACAGGTACTCCGGCGTCACGTTGCCGGTGATGTACTCGCCGGTGAAGCAGCTCATCTCGAGGTCCTCCACGCCGGTCGACCCCTCGAGGATGGCGTCGCGCATGTCGGCGACCTCCTGGTAGATGAGGTGGTCGGCGCCGAGCTCCTGCGCGATCTCGGGGATCTTCCGCCCGTGCGCGATGAGCTCCTGCCGCGACGGCATGTTGATCCCGTAGACGTGCGGGTAGCGCACCGGCGGGGCGGCCGAGGTGAACGTCACCTTGTTGGCGCCGGCCTGGCGCGCCATGGTGACGATCTCGCGGCTCGTCGTGCCGCGCACGATGGAGTCGTCGACGATGAGGATGTTCTTGCCCTGGAACTCCGAGCTCATGGCGTTGAGCTTCTGCCGCACCGACTTCTTGCGCTGCGCCTGCCCCGGCATGATGAACGTCCGGCCGACGTAGCGGTTCTTGTAGAAGCCCTCGCGGTACTCGATGCCGAGGGTCTGCGCGACCTGCATGGCCGACGGCCGCGACGAGTCGGGGATGGGCATCACCACGTCGATGTCGCCCGCGGGGCTGTGCTCCGCGATGGTGGCGGCGAGCCGGTTGCCCATGCGCAGGCGCGCGTCGTAGACGCCGATGCCGGACATGACCGAGTCGGGCCGCGCGAGGTACACGAACTCGAACGCGCAGGGGATGAGCCGCGGCGCCGGGTGGCACTGGCGCGCGTGCATGTCGCCGTCCATCGTGATGAAGACCGCCTCGCCCGGTCGCACGTCGCGCACGATCTCGTAGCCGAGCGACTCCATGACGAGGGACTCGCTCGCCACGACCCACTCCATCCGGCCGCCCGCGAGCTCGCGGCGTCCCAGGGTGAGCGGGCGGATCCCGAACGGGTCGCGGAACGCGAGCATCCCGTGCCCGGCGATCATGGCGATGGACGCGTACGAGCCCTCCACGCGCTCGTGCACCCGCTCGACCGCGGTGAATACCTGCTCCGGATCCAGCGCGAGGCCGGAGACCTGCGACTGCAGCTCGTGGGCGAGCACGTTGACGAGCAGCTCGGTGTCGGAGCTCGTGTTCGTGTGTCGGCGATCCACGTGGAAGAGCTCCTGCGCGAGCTCCCGCGTGTTCGTGAGGTTGCCGTTGTGCACCAGCACGATGCCGTAGGGCGCGTTCACGTAGAACGGCTGCGCCTCGTCCTCGTCCGTGGCGCTGCCCTTCGTCGCGTAGCGCACGTGCCCGAGGCCCATCGTGCCGAGCAGCGAGCGCATGTCGCGCGTGCGGAACGCCTCGCGGACCTGGCCGCTGAGCTTCTTCACGTGGAAGGTGTTGCCCTCGGCCGTGGCGATGCCGGTGGAGTCCTGACCGCGGTGCTGCAGGAGCAGGAGGCTGTCGTAGACGAGTTGGTTGACGGGTTCGGACGATACGACGCCGACGATGCCGCACATGCTTCGGCTGACTCCTGAAGAGTAGAAGAGGTGGGGGAGGGGCCAGTCTCCCACACGGGAGCGACGCGCCCGGCCGGTACTGTGTCCCGGTGACCACCAAGAGCTCCTACGCAGAGGCCGGCGTCGACACGGAGGCCGGCGATCTCGCGGTCCAGCTGATGAAGGAGGCCGTGTCCCGCACGCACGGCCCCGAGGTCATCGGCGGCTTCGGCGGATTCGCGGGCCTGTTCGACGCGAGCGCCCTCACCCGCTTCCGGCACCCGCTCCTCGCGACGTCGACGGACGGCGTCGGCACGAAGGTCGCCATCGCGCAGGCCATCGACAAGCACGACACCATCGGCCAGGACCTCGTGGGCATGGTCGTCGACGACATCGTCGTGGTCGGCGCGCGTCCCCTCTTCATGACGGACTACATCGCCTGCGGCAAGGTCGTGCCCGCGCGCATCGCCGACATCGTCGCCGGCATCGCCCGCGCGTGCTCGGACACCGGCACCGCCCTCGTCGGCGGTGAGACGGCCGAGCACCCCGGCCTCCTCGGGCCGGACGACTACGACGTCGCCGGCGCCGCCGTCGGCGCGGTCGAGGCCGACTCGGTGCTCGGATCCGAGCGGGTGCGCGACGGCGACGTCGTGCTGGCCCTCGCCTCCAGCGGCCTGCACAGCAACGGCTTCTCGCTCGTGCGCCACATCCTCAGCGTCGCCGGCATCGGGTTCGGCGACACGTCGGCCGAGCTCGGCGGCGTGGTCGGCGAGGTGCTCCTCGAGCCCACCCGCCTCTACACGACGCCGCTGCTCGACGTGCTCGCGCAGCCGGAGCTCGGCCCGGCCGTCCACTCCATCAGCCACGTCACGGGCGGCGGCATCGCGGCGAACCTCGCGCGCGTGCTGCCCCGCGGGTCCTTCAGCGAGCTCGAGCGCTCCACGTGGTCGCCACCCGCGGTCTTCCGCGCGCTCGCCGGCATCGCGGGCTCCACGCTCGAGAGCGCGGAGGGCACCTGGAACCTCGGCATCGGCATGATCGCCGTGGTGGACGCGGCGGCGGCGGAGCGCATCGCGCGCGCGCTCACCGCCGCCGGCATCCCGACGTGGGAGGCCGGACGCGTCACGATCGGCGACGCCCCCGCGGGTGCCGGCTTCGAGCAGGGCGCCAAGGGCGTCGACGGCGGGGCCGTGCGCCTCACCGGCCGCTACCGCGACTGATCAGCGGCACGCCCGGCGCCTCCGCCTCGCGGCGCGGACGCGTCGAGCCAGCATCGGCGCGCAGGGTGCATGCGCACATGAGCGGACCCGCCTCGCGAGGAGGCGGGTCCGGTCACGGTCCGGCGAGAGCCGGCCGCGGGATCAGGCGCGCTTCTGCTCGTCGCCCGGGACGTAGGCGTCCGGCTCGTCGGCGTACTCGTCCCACTTGGCGGCCTCGGCCGCGTACTGCTCGTCGACCGCCCCGTGGGTGGTCAGCTCGCGCTCCAGCTGCGTGTAGTCCACATTGGGACTGAACGACTTCAGCTCTCGCGCGATCTTGGTGTGCTTAGCTTTTTGACGGCCGCGCCCCATGCGAGACCCCCTCACGACTCAGGCCCCGACGGGCGGTGACAACGCTGGATGCAGCGGACAGGGATTGGAGAAAACCTAGGGGCTACCCTAACATGTGCGCCTCGTCGCCCCGGGCGTGTCCTCCTCGTCCGGAGAGCGCGCACGGGCATCGTACGACCCCGTCCCGTGCTCTCCCTGCGCGCGGGAGTGGGCGCTAGCCTGGTCGTCCCATGACCTCCGAGCCGGCAGAGACCCAGGTCGTGGTCATCGGTGCCGGGCAGGCCGGCCTCTCCGTCGCGTACCACCTGCGGCGGCTCGGCCTCCGCATGGGCACCGACGCCGTCGTCCTCGACCGCGGGCCCACCACGGGCGGCGCCTGGCAGCACCGCTGGGCCGCGCTCCGCCTGGGATCCGCGCACCGCGTGGCCGACCTCCCCGGCATGTCCGAGCTCGGCATCTCGTTCGCGACGGCGGATCGGCGGCTCCCGGCGCGCGACGTCGTCCGCGACCACTACGCCCGCTACGAGCGGCACTTCGACCTGCGGGTCGCCCGCCCGGTGGAGGTGCGGGCGGTCCTCGACGCGGATGTCCCGCCCCCCGCCGTGTCGCGTCGCCGCGCCGCCCACCCCACCGACTCGGCCCGCCCGCTCCTCGTGCGCGCCACGGACGGCGACCGCATCGCCCGGCTCGTCGTCAACGCCACCGGCACCTGGGGCGCGCCGTTCATCCCCTCGTACCCCGGTCTCGCGACCTTCCGCGGGCGGCAGCTGCACACGTCCGGCTACCGGGCGGCGGCCGACCTCCGGGGGCTGCGCGTGCTCGTCGTGGGCGGGGGCACCTCGGCCATCGGCTTCCTCCTCGAGCTGGAGGGCGTGGCCGCGCGCACCACGTGGTCCACACGGCGCCCGGTCGACTTCCTCGAGGCCGGCGAGCTCGACGTCGAGGCCGCGGTGCGCGCCGTCGACCTCCAGGACCAGGCCGCGCGCGCGGGGGAGGCGCTGCCGAGCATCGTCAGCGGGACGGGGGTGCCGCGCACGCGGCGCATCGTCGCGGGGATCCGTCGCGGCGTGCTCGACAGCCGGGGCCCCATCGCGCGCTTCGAGGAGGACGCCGTCGTCTGGGCGGACGGCGGGCGGGACCAGGTCGACGCGGTGATCTGGGCCACCGGCTTCCGCCCCGAGATCCGCCATCTGGCGCCGCTGGGCCTCCGGGAGAAGGAGGGCGGCGTGCGCGTCGAGTCGGGGGTGTCGGCACGGGATCCGCGGGTGTTCCTCGCCGGCTACGGACCGCAGGCGTCGACCATTGGCGCGAACCGTGCGGGTCGACGCGTCGCGCGGCAGGTGGTCGCGGCGCTCGGCTGAGGCTACGGACCGCATCTCGTCGCGCCTCGCCTGACGGAGGCGTCCACGGGGGAGGGGGCGTGGGGGCCTGCGCCATCTGCGGGAACTCGCGGCGGGCCCCCACGTCCATCCGGACCTCACGGGTCGGTCCGGACGTGATCCGGCCGGGGTCGGGTGCGCCGCCATCGGGGCACCGGCCAGCCGGCCGACCTGCACGAGCTCTCGGGGGAAGAGTTCGTGCACCAACGAGTCTATATCCGTGTCCTCCTTTTCGGGGACACGGGCGTACCCGCCGGTGGCATGTCGGAGGGGAGCCGCGCCGCGAGGCACGACTCCCCTCCGAGAGCGGTCGGTCAGCTGCGCGCGTCGTCCTGCACGGCCTGCTTCGCGTCCTGCGCCGACGCCTGGACGTCCTGCGCGGTCGACTGGGCCTCGGATCGCACGGTGCCGGCCGAGTCCGTCGCGGTGTCCTTGACGGCCGCGGCGGCCTGCTGCGCGGGCTCCTTGAGCTCGGACGCGACGTCCTTGGCCGCGTCGGTCGCCTTCTCGACGAGGGGCTGCGCCTTGTCCTTGACGGTCGAGGCGAGCTCCTTCTCCTTGTCGCTCGCCGGGATCAGCGAGGCGATGAGGAGCCCGGCGCCGAACGCCACGAGACCGAGGCCCAGGGGGTTGCCCTGCGCCTTGGCCTTCGCGCCGCCCGCGGTGCCGGAGACGGCGTCGCCCACGCTCGAACGGGCGTCGCCCGCGGAGCCGAGGACGCTGTCCTTCACGTTCGACAGGGCGCCGCGCACCTTGTCCGTCTGGCGCTGGGCGACCTTCGCGGGCGTGACCTTGTCGGCCACCGCGTCCACGTCGATGCTCAGCTCGTTCCGCGTGCGCTCGATCTCCGCACGGATCTGCTCGGGGTTGTCGCTCATCGGTCTGCCTCGTTCCTCTTCATCGCTTCGGGGATCTTCTTGACGCTCTCGGCAGTGCGGGGCGCGCCCTGCACGGTCTTCAGCTGCTTGCGGCCCTGCAGGTACATGACCAGGCCGATGACGGCCCAGATCACGGCCACGACGACCGCGGCCCAGGCCAGGTTGTCGAACCAGTAGCCGAGGGCGTACATGAGGGCGACGGAGAGGAAGAACACGGCCATGATGCCCGCGTACCCGGCGCCACCTAGGAGGCCGGCGCCCTTCCCGGCCTTCTTCGCCGAGTCGCTGATCTCCGCCTTCGCGAGGGCAATCTCCTGGCGCATGAGCGTGGAGACGTCCTTCGTGACGTTCCCGAGGAGGTCGCCGAGGCTGGTGGTCGCGGCCTTCTCCTCGGACGGGGTGCGTCCGTCGGTCATGCGCGCGATCCGTCGGACGTGCCGCCCGCGCCGAAGGTCTCGGTCAGCGGGTCGGTGGTGCGCGTCTGGTCGTAGAGCGGCGTGGACGCCGAGGTGGCGGGCGCGTCGTACGGCCCGACGCCGATGGGCTCGTCGGCGCTGAGCTCGGTCGGCGCGTGGGCGCTCGCGGTCGGGACGGCCGGCGTGACGTAGCCCGTGCCGGTCGTCGCGGTGCCGGTCGTGCCGCTGCCGGTCGTCGAGGCGCCGGTCGACGGGGTCGCCTGCTCGGCTGCCTTCTGGTCGTGCGCGTCGCTCGTCAGCGAGCGGGTGAGGCGGCCGGCGGCGACGCCCGCGACGACGGCGAGGCCGACGAACAGGCCCGGGCGGCGGCGCGCGAAGTCGGTGACGTCCTTCAGGAGCGTGCCCGGGTCGCGGCCCTCGAGGTACGAGGCGGCGCTGCCGCTGCGCTGGGCGGCCTGGGAGACGAGCTCGCTCGCGAGGCCCGTGCTCTCCGACTTGTCGCCCATGTCGCGGAGCTCGTCGCTGAGCGTGCGGAGGCTGCCCGCGGCACGCTCCTGCTGGACGCCGGTCTGCTCGCGGAGCTGGTCGCGGGTCTGGGCGATGAGGTCCTGCGCCTGCGACTTCACCTCGGACGCGACCTTGCCGGCCTCGTCCTTCGTGACGTCGGCGACGTGCTGGGTGCCGGCCTTCGCGTCGCCGGCCACGGACGCCGCCTGCTCCTTCGCGGTGTCCTTCGCGCTGCTGCTGCCGTCGCTGCTGCTCGCGCTGGCGTCGCCGCCGGTCGTGCTGCCGCCGGACGTGCCGGGGTAGGCGGGGACGGGGACGGCGACGTACGCGTCGTGGGTAGCGGATCCGCCGCCCGCGGGCGACGCCGGTGTGAGGTCGTTCGACATGTGGTTCCCTCTCGGTGGTCGAGTTCCCCAGGGCTCGGGCCCTGGGAGTCCACACGCAACTCCGAGAGGAGGGCAGTGCATAGGCCCCCGGCCAAAAAAGGGGCCCCCTAACTATTCGTGCGCAGATGCGCTATGGGCGCTCGCCGACTACGGCGTCCGGCGCCCGCTCGTGTGCTTCACGGGCGTCGTCGGCGGCGGGCCGGATCGGCGCACGGCGGGGCGCACGGGCTCGCCGCGGCGGTCCTGTCCGGGGACCGGACGCGACCGGCGTCCGTAGATGAGCTCCGAGGAGTCGAGCAGCCACGGCACGAGCGCCAGCGTGACGCCGTGCACCAGGAGCAGCTTCTGACGGATCCGCCTGGCCTTGTGGTTGTGCAGCAGCGTCTCCCACCAGTGGCCGACGATGTAGACGGGCGTGTAGACCGTGATGATCTCGCTGCCGTGCTCCACGCGCCGGGACTTCAGGTACTTGATGAGCGGGAAGCTGATGTCGCGGTAGGGGGAGGCGACGATGCGCAACGGCATCTCGATCTCCATCTCGACCCACTGCCGCTCGAGGAGCTTGGTCGCCTCGTCGTCGACGGAGACGTGCACCGCCTCGATGCTGTCGTGGTTCGCCGCGATGGCGTAGTCGAGGGCCTTGAGCACCGGCTTCTGCATCCGGCCGACGAGCACGACCGCGTGGTCGCCGGTGGACCCGAAGACGGTGACGGGGTCGACCTCGATCTCCTTCTCGACGTCGCGGTAGTAGCGGTTGACGCCGAGCATGAGGAGGAACAGCACCGGCATGATCGCGAACACGAGCCACGCGCCGTGGGTGAACTTGGTGATGGTGACCACGATGAGCACGAGCGCCGTGAGCAGCGCGCCGAACGCGTTGATGGCGAGGCCGCGGATCACCTCGCCGCGGTTCGCGCAGCCCTCGCGGAGCATGCGGGTCCAGTGCACGACCATGCCCGTCTGCCCGAGGGTGAACGACACGAAGACGCCGATGATGTACAGCTGGATGAGCTGCGTGAGGTTGGCCTGGTAGACGACGAGGATCAGCGTCGCGCCGAGCGCCAGGAGCAGCATGCCGTTGCTGTAGACGAGGCGGTCGCCGCGCGTGAGCAGCGACTTGGGCGCGTACGCGTCCTTCGCGAGCACGGAGCCGAGCAGCGGGAAGCCGTTGAACGCCGTGTTGGCCGCGAGCAGGAGCACGGCGGCGGTGGTCGCCTGCAGCAGGTAGAACATTACGCTGCCGTTGCCGAACGTGGCCCCGGCGACCTGCGCCATCAGGCTCTTCTGCGGCTCGGTGGCGCAGCCGGCCCAGCCGATGAGGTCGCACGGCTTCTCGCCGTAGTGCACCTGCGCGATGAGCGCGAGGGTGGTGAGGCCGACGAACAGCACGATGGCGGTGCCGCCCATGATCACGAGGGTGGCCTGCGCGTTCTTGACCTTCGGCGTGCGGAACGCGGGCACGCCGTTGGAGATGGCCTCGACGCCCGTGAGGGCGGAGCAGCCGCTGGAGAACGCGCGGAGCAGCAGGAGGATGAAGGCGACCTGCGACAGGGTCGGGGTGTCCACCGTGTACGCGGCCGACTCGGCGACGGGCGGGTCGCCGAGGGCCGTCCGGGTGAGGCCGACCACGATCATCAGGCCGACGCTGGCGATGAAGAGGTACGTGGGGACAGCGAAGGCCTTGCTCGACTCGCGCACGCCGCGGAGGTTGACGGCCGCGAGGAGCGCGACGAAGAAGACCGCGATCTCGACGCGGAAGGGGGCGATCTCGGGGATCGCGCTGATGATGTTGTCGACGCCGGAGGCCACCGACACCGCCACCGTGAGGATGTAGTCAACGAGGAGCGCGGACGCGACGACGAGGCCGGCCTTTTCGCCGAGGTTCTTGTGGGCGACCTCGTAGTCGCCGCCGCCGGACGGGTAGGCCTTGATGAGCTGGCGGTAGCTGAGCACCACGACGACCAGCAGGATCACGACGCAGGCCGCGACCCACGGCGCGAAGCTGAGGAACGCGAGGCCGCCCAGCGTGAGGATGAGGAGCAGCTCCTGCGGGGCGTAGGCGACCGAGCTGAGCGGGTCGCTCGCGAAGATGGGGAGCGCGAGGTGCTTGGGGAGGAGCTGGCCCTCGAGCTTGTCGCTGGCGAGCTTCTCGCCGATGAGCAGCCGTTTGGCGGGGCTGCTCTCGGGAGCCTGGGGGTCCGGAGTCACGAGCGGCCACGATACATGGCGGCGCGCCCGGGCCGCGACGGTGCTGGACGCGGCCCGTGACCCCGCTGGATCCCCGTCGCCACGCGGACTACCCGACGGTCGCGACCGGGCCCGTGGGGAGGCTGCCGGCGGGGTCCTCGGGGGTCGCGAGGCGCGTGCGGCGGCGGGGCGCGCGGACGGGGACGGGCAGGTCGAAGAGGGGGAGCGTGCGCTGGACGACGGGGCCTATCAGCAGCGCGAACGCGAGCGTGCCGATGCCGACGTCCCCGCCGATCGCCCAGCCGATCGCGAGCACGAGCAGCTCGATGCCGACGCGCACGCGCCACACCGGCCAGCCCGTGCGGCGGTGGATGCCGGTCATGAGGCCGTCACGCGGGCCGGGGCCGAAGTGCGCGCCGATGTAGAGGCCCGTCGCGACGCCGAGGAGGACGAGGCCCGCGGCGAAGAGGGGGATGCGGATCCAGAGGCTGTCGACGGCCGGCACCACGGCGAGGGCCACCTGCGCGCTGTAGCCGACGAAGACGACGTTGAGGACGGTGCCCCAGCCGGGGCGCTGCCGGATGGGGATCCAGAGCAGCAGCACGAGCGCGCCGATGATGTTGGTGGCGACGCCGAAGGGGATGCCGGTCCGCAGCCCGAGGCCCTGGCTGAGGACGTCCCAGGGGGAGACACCGATGGTGGCCTGGAGCATCATGCCGATGGCGAAGCCGTAGAGGAAGATGCCGAGGGCGAACTGGACTGAGCGACGGAGCATGGGGGAGATCCAATCGCGTCCGGGGGTTGCGGGACAAGAGGCCAATCGACAGGCTGTGGCCTCATGGCCTTCGCTGGATCCGCCCCCACCGCCGTGCTCGGACCGACCGCCCTCACCGCGCTGCTGGGGGAGTGGGCGCGGCCCGGGGCGCCCGTGTACCAGGCGCTCGCCGACGGGATCCGGCATCTCGTGCTCGACGGACGCGTGCCCGTGGGAGCGCGCCTCCCCGCCGAGCGGGAGCTCGCGACCGCGCTCGGCCTCAGCCGCACCACGGTCGCGGCCGCCTACGCGGCGCTGCGCGGGACCGGCCACCTCGCGAGCCGTCGCGGCTCGGGCAGCGTGACGCGGATCCCCCGGAGCGCGCCGCACGCGGAGGGCGGCGGCCGA
>NZ_JAAVCB010000020.1:0-17499 GCF_014802555.1 Clavibacter sp.
GGCGGAGCGGGACGCCCCGGCGCCCCCGCCGCGGGTGGCTTCCAGCGTCCGGCCGGCGGCTTCGCCGGTCGTCCCGGTGGTGGCGGCCGTGGTCGCGGCCCCGGTGGCGGCACCGCCGGTGCCTTCGGGCGCGGCGGCGGCAAGAGCAAGTCGCGCAAGTCGAAGCGGACGAAGAGGGCCGAATTCGAGCTGCGCGAGGCCCCGTCGCTGGGTGGCGTCAGCGTCCCCCGCGGCGACGGCAACACGGTCGTCCGCCTGCGTCGCGGCGCGTCCATCTCGGACTTCGCCGACAAGATCGACGCGAGCCCCGGCAACCTGGTGACCGTGCTGTTCCACCTCGGTGAGATGGCCACGGCGACCGAGTCCCTCGACGAGGCCACCTTTGAGGTGCTCGGCACCGAGCTCGGCTACAAGATCCAGGTCGTCTCCCCGGAGGACGAGGACCGCGAGCTGCTCGAGGGCTTCGACATCGACCTCGACCAGGAGCTCGAGGACGAGGACGACGACGTGCTGGAGATCCGGCCGCCCGTCGTCACCGTCATGGGCCACGTCGACCACGGAAAGACGCGCCTGCTCGACGCCATCCGCAACGCCAACGTCATCGAGGGCGAAGCGGGCGGCATCACGCAGCACATCGGCGCGTACCAGGTCTGGGCGCCGCACGAGGGCTACGAGCGCGCCATCACCTTCATCGACACCCCGGGTCACGAGGCGTTCACCGCCATGCGAACCCGTGGTGCGCAGGTCACCGACATCGCGATCCTCGTGGTCGCGGCCGACGACGGCATCATGCCGCAGACGGTGGAGGCCCTGAACCATGCCCAGGCGGCGAACGTGCCGATCGTGGTCGCGGTCAACAAGGTCGACAAGGAGGGGGCCAACCCCGCCAAGGTGCGCCAGCAGCTCACCGAGTACGGCCTGGTCGCCGAGGAGTACGGCGGAGACGTCATGTTCGTCGACGTGTCGGCGCTCACCGGCAAGGGCGTGGAGGACCTCCTCGAGGCCGTCCTGCTCACCGCCGACGCCGGGCTCGACCTGCGCAGCAACCCGAACAAGGACGCGCGCGGCGTGGCCATCGAGGCGCGCCTCGACAAGGGCCGCGGTGCGGTCGCGACCGTCCTCATCCAGTCGGGCACGCTCCGCGTGGGCGACGCCATCGTGGCGGGCACGGCCTACGGCCGCGTCCGGGCGATGATGGACGAGAACGGCGACGCGGTCCACGAGGCCTACCCCTCGCGACCCGTCCAGGTCCAGGGCCTCTCATCGGTCCCCGGCGCGGGCGACACCTTCCTCGTCACCGAGGAGGACCGCACCGCCCGTCAGATCGCCGAGAAGCGCGAGGCCGTCGAGCGCAACGCCCAGCTGGCCAAGGCCCGCAAGCGCATCAGCCTCGAGGACTTCACGCGTGCGCTGGAGGAGGGCAAGGTCGAGTCGCTCAACCTCATCATCAAGGGCGACGTGTCCGGTGCCGTCGAGGCGCTGGAGGAGTCGCTCATGAAGATCGAGGTGGACGACTCCGTGCAGCTGCGGATCATCCACCGCGGCGTCGGAGCGGTCACCGAGAGCGACGTCAACCTGGCGACGATCGACAACGCGATCATCATCGGGTTCAACGTCCGCCCCGACCCGAAGGCCCGCGCCCGCGCGGCCCGAGAGGGTGTCGACATCCGCTTTTACAGCGTCATCTACTCGGCGCTCGAGGAGATCGAGTCGAGCCTCACGGGCATGCTCAAGCCCGAGTTCGAGGAGGTGCAGTCCGGCGTCGCCGAGATCCGCGAGGTGTTCCGCTCCTCCAAGTTCGGCAACATCGCGGGTGTCATCGTGCGCTCGGGCACCATCACCAGGAACGCCAAGGCGCGGGTCATCCGCGACGGCGTGGTGGTGGGCGACAGCCTGGCCATCGAGTCGCTCCGCCGGTTCAAGGACGACGTGTCCGAGGTCCGCACGGACTTCGAGGCCGGAATCGGGCTCGGCAAGTTCAACGACATCCAGATCGGCGACGAGATCGAGACGATCGAGATGAAGGAGAAGCCGCGGGGCTGACCCCGGCCGATCCGGGCCCCGTTCCCCTCCTGGGGAGCGGGGCCCTCCCCGTCCCGCCACCCGCGGGACACCAGCATGACCCGGGCGCTCACGTCCGGCAGTACCCGCCACCAGCGGGGCACCAGCATGACCCGGGCGCTCACGTCCGGCAGTACCGCGACCAGCGGGACACCAGCATGACCCGGGCGCTCGCGTCCGGCAGTACCCGCGACCAGCGGGACACCAGCACTCCAGCCGGACGAGCACGCCCGGCGAGCAGCGTCACGGAAGGACGTCGACCATGGTCGATCATGCGAGGGCCAGGAAGATGGCCGACCGCATCAAGGAGATCGTCGCGCGCAAGCTCGACCGGGGGATCAAGGACCCGCGTCTCGGATTCGTGACCGTCACCGACGTGCGCGTCACGGGCGACCTGCAGCACGCCAGCATCTTCTACACGGTCTACGGCACCGACGAGGAGCGCGCCGACACGGCCGCCGCCCTCAAGTCCGCCACGGGCATGCTGCGCAGCGAGGTCGGCAAGAACATCACCGCGCGCCTCACGCCGTCGCTCGAGTTCATCCTCGACGGCGTGCCCGAGAACGCGGCCGCGATCGACGCCCTCCTCGAGGAGGCGCGCCGCCGCGACGCGGACGTGCAGGCCCAGGCGAAGGCCGGCGTCTACGCGGGCGACGAGGACCCGTACGTCAAGCCCCGCGTGATCGGGGAGGACGAGGACGACGACGATGAGGAGGGCGACGAGGACGGCGACGACGTCGACCGCTCGGCGCCCGGGTACGAGCCCGCGCACTGATCCACCGCGTCGGGCGGCTCGCCTCCGCGTGCCGGCCGCCGCGCGTCAGCTCGGCAGGGCGTACGTGCCGTCGGGCTGGCGCACCGCGAGCCCGTCGGCGATCAGCCCGCCGAGCGCGCGCCCCCGCTGCACCGGCTCCGGCCACGCCGTGGCGAGGTCGGCCGCGCTCACGGGGGAGTGGCTCGACCGCAGCTCGGCGAGCAGGAGGCCGCGCACCTGGCGGTCGGATCCCTCGTACCTCTTCTGCGTCACGCGCGCCGACCCGTCGTACGCCGGGTAGCCGGCGGCCCGCCACGCGCACAGGTCGCGGATCGGGCAGTCGTCGCAGCGCGGCGCGCGGGCCGTGCAGACCACCGCGCCCAGCTCCATGGCGCCCGCGTTGAAGACGCGCGCCTCGGCCACGTCGTCGGGCAGCTGCGCCTCCATGGCGGCGAGGTCGACGGTCGTGCGCGCGGGCCCGGGATCGCCCTGCCCGGCGACCGCGCGTGCGAGCACCCGCCGCACGTTGACGTCGACGACGGGGTGGCGGTGGCCGAAGGCGAGCGCCGCGACCGCGCGCGCCGTGTACGGGCCGATGCCGGGGAGGTCGAGCAGGGCGTCCACGTCCTCCGGGACCTCGCCGCCGTGCCGCTCGACGATCGCGACCGCGCACGCGTGCAGGTTGAGCGCGCGCCGCGGGTAGCCGAGGCGGCCCCACGCGCGGACGGCCTCGCTCGCGGGGGTGGAGGCGAGCGCCGCGGGCACGGGCCAGCGCGCCAGCCACTCCTCCAGCCGTGGGATCACCCGGACCACGGGCGTCTGCTGCAGCATGAACTCGCTGACGAGGATGCCCCAGGATCCGAACCCCTCGCGCCGCCAGGGGAGGTCGCGCGCGTTCTCCCGGAACCACGCGTTCACGTCTCGGGCGAGGGCGGTCTCCGGCATCCGGCCAGCGTACGAGATGATGAGCCTAGGCTCGGCCCATGTCCCTGTACCGCGCCTCCCGCGCCGAGGTCCTCTCCTCGCTCGCTGACGAGTTCCTGCACAACTACGGGCGGGGGCGCGCGTTCCTCGCCGTCGACGGCGGGCCGCTCGCGGATCCCGTCGCCTTCGCCCGCGACCTCGCCGACGTCCTGCGCGCGGACGGGCACGGGGCGTACGTCGCCGCGGCCGCCGACTCCGCGCCCGACGGCGGCGCTCCGGACGCCGCCGCCCTCCGCGACAGGCTCGTGCGGCCGTTCCGCCGTGCGGGCACGCCGTTCGCGCTGCGGCCCGACGGCGATGCCGTGACGGACGCCCCCGACGACGCGGTGCTGATCGTGGCGGGCGACGCCCTGCAGACGGCGGAGCTGCGCGGCCTGTGGAACGCCGTCGTCTACCTGCTGCTGCCCGACGAGCCGCTCGCGACCTCCGGCGGCGACGCGGGATCCGCCGCGCAGGAGGCCCACGCCCGCTACATCCGCGCGGTGAACCCGCGACGCGCGGCGACCATGATCGTCGACGTCACCCACCCCGACCTCCCGCGCCGCGTCTTCGCCGACAGCTGCTGAGGCCCGACGGCGTCCGGCAACCCGTCCGGCAACCCGTCCGCCTCGGCTCGCCGGCGGATCAGCGCGGGATGAGCCGCGCGAGCTCTGCGGGGGAGACGTGCCGTCCGCTGGCCTCCAGGCCGTGCACGAGCTGCGCGAGCGCGGCGTTGACGGGGGCGTCCACCCCGGCACCGGGCGCGAGGGCCGACACCGCGCCGTTGAGGTGATCCACCTCGGTCGGGCGGTTGCGGCGGATGCTCTGCAGCGTCGACCCGGGATTCGGCACCTGGCCCATGTTCCGGGCGAGCGACACCGGCAGGCGCTCGGCGAGGGGGAGCGGCGCCGACGCGAACAACCGGAGCCTGCGGTGGGTGAGGCCGCCGAGCCGGCCGAACGTCACGCCGCGCGCGAGGCCCGTCCGCACGGTCTCCTGCATGGCGCGCGCGACGATGCGCCGGAGCACGGGCTCGGCGATGACCGCCTGCACGCTGAGGCCGGTGATCGCCGGCACCGCGTTGATCCCGTTGATGACGAGCTTGGTCCACTGGGCCCCGAGGAAGTCGTCCGCGACCGTGACGGGGACGACGGGATCGAGCACATCGCGAACGAGGGCGATGCCGGCGCCGGCAGGACCGTCCGCGGAGCCAATCTGCATGCCCGCCGCCGACGTGACCGTGACGAGCCCGGGCTCCGTGAGCGACGCCGCCGCGAGCGCGAGCCCGCCGACGACCTGCGAGCGAGGGAGACACTCGACGCCCATGGTGATCGCGGCGAGGCCGTTCTGCACGACCAGCACGGGGATCCCGCGGAGCCAGCCCGCGTTCTCCGTCATGGCGTCGCGGGCGTCGGCGATCTTGGTGGCGACGATCGCGAGCTCGGGCGGGCGTCCCAGCCGCTCCGCCGCCGCGACGCGCGCGACGTGGTCGCCGTAGCCGCCGACGAGGTGCAGGCCGCGGTCCTGGATCACCCGGAGGTGCGGGCCGCGGGCCGTGACGTCGACCTCATGGCCGGCCCGTTCGAGGAGCGCCGCGATGGTGCCGCCGACCGCGCCCGCCCCCAAGACACCGATCCGCACGCGTCCTCCTCCGACCCCACCGATCCTAGGCCGGACGTCTCCGAGGGAGCCGGGCGGGGGCCCGGGCACGGCATGATGGTCAGGCCATGGAAACCCCGACCCCCCGTGCCGCTCCGTCCACCGCGAGCGGCCTGCTCCTCATCGACAAGCGCGGGGAGTGGACGAGCCACGACCTCGTCGCCCGCACGCGCCGCCTCGCCGGCACCCGCAAGGTCGGGCACGCGGGCACGCTCGACCCGATGGCGACCGGCCTCATGATCCTCGGCGTCAACAGCTCCACGCGCCTGCTCACCTACCTCGTCGGCCTCGACAAGGAGTACCTGGCGACCATCCGCCTCGGCCGCGCCACCACCACCGACGACCGGGAGGGCGAGGTCGTCTCGCGCGCCGAGCCCGGCCGCATCCGCGACCTCGCCGTCGCCGACGTGGAGCGCGCCATCGCGGACCTCCGCGGCACCATCTCGCAGGTGCCGAGCGCAGTCAGCGCCATCAAGGTCGACGGCAAGCGCGCGTACGCCCGCGTCCGCGCCGGCGAGGAGGTCGAGCTCGCCGCGCGCGAGGTCACGGTGTCCGCGTTCGACGTGCTGCGCTTCGACGCGGTGGAGGCGGAGGAGGGCGAGGAGGACGGCGCGCAGCTCGACCTCTCCGTGCGGATCACCTGCTCCTCCGGCACCTACGTGCGCGCCCTCGCGCGGGACCTCGGCCGCGCGCTCGGCGTCGGCGGCCACCTCACGGCGCTCCGCCGCACGCGCGTCGGCCCCTTCCACGTGGACGACGCCGTCGCGATCGACGACATGGTGGTCGCCGACCGGCTGATCCCGCCGGCGGACGCCGCCGCGCGCCTCTTCGACGTGCTCCACCTCACCGACCAGGAGGCCGTCGACCTCGGGCACGGCAAGAAGCTCACGACGCCCGACGAGGCGCCCACGGAGGATCCGCTCGCAGCGGTCGCGCCCGACGGCCGGCTCGTGGGGCTGGTCGGCTTCCGCGGCCGCACGGGCACGTCCATCGTCAACTTCCCGGCGGACGAGGCGGGCGCGTCGTGATCGGCTGGTTCACGGTCGCGCAGATCGCCGTCGCGGTGGTCGCGGGCGTGCTGTGCCTCGTGCTCGGCGCCGTGGGACGCAAGCCCAGCGACCTGTCGATGGGCCCGACCGCGCTCGTCGAGGTGCTCCTCGTGGGCCAGCTCGTGGTCGCGATCGTCGCGCCCGCGGTCGACAACCCGCCCTCCGGCAGCCTCATCGAGTACTACGCGTACCTGCTGAGCGGGCTGCTGATCCCGCCGCTCGCCATGTTCTGGGCGCTCGTGGAGCGCACGCGCTGGAGCACCGTGATCCTCGGGGCCTCGTGCCTCGCCATCGCGATCATGGTCTACCGGATGGACGTCATCTGGAACGTGCAGTCCGCGTGACCGCCCTCTCCCTCGGGTAGGGGATAATCGCAGGTGCCATGACTGACTCCCGTACCTCGCGCATGACCGGTCTCGGACGGGTCCTGGTCTTCTTCTACGGGCTGCTGGCCCTCGCCGCGACGGGCCGCTCGGTCACCCAGATCCTCACCAAGTACGACGAGGCCCCCGTCGCGTACACGCTCTCCGCGCTCGCCGCCGTGGTCTACATCGTCGCGACCGTCGCGCTCGTCGCCCCGGCGCGCACCCCGGAGGCCGCGCGGCGCTGGTACCGGATCGCCTTCGCCACCATCGCGTTCGAGCTCGTCGGCGTGCTCGTCGTCGGCACGCTCAGCCTCATCGACGCCCAGCTCTTCCCGCACGACAGCGTGTGGTCGGGCTACGGCTACGGCTACGGGGTCATCCCGCTCGTGCTGCCGGTGCTCGGCCTGCTGTGGCTGCGCCGCGGCGGCCGATCCCGCGTGAGCGCCGTCGACGAGCGCCCCGTGCGCGGGGACCGCTGACCGTGCTCGTCGTCCACGACCCGGCCGACGTGCCGGGCGGCTTCGGGCCGAGCGCCGTCACCATCGGCAAGTTCGACGGCGTGCACGCGGGGCACCGCGCGGTGATCCGGCGACTCCTCGGCATCGCGGAGGAGGAGGGCCTGTCCTCGGCCGTCGTCACGTTCGACCGGCACCCCGCCGCGCTCCTCGCGCCCGCCGCGCGGCCGCAGAGCCTCGTCAGCAACCGGCAGAAGATCGAGCTGCTCGCCGAGCTCGGCGTCGACGCGACCCTCATGCTCCCCTTCGACGAGCGTCTCCAGCGGCTGAGCCCGGAGGAGTTCGTCCGCACGGTGCTGGTCGACGCCCTCCGCGCCCGCGTCGTGCTCGTGGGCGAGGACTTTCGCTTCGGCGCGCAGGGCGCGGGCGACGCCGCCACGCTCACGCGCCTCGGCGAGGTGCACGGCTTCCGCACGGTCGTCGTCGGCGACGTCATGCCCGACGGCAGCCGCAAGGTCTCCTCCACGTGGATCCGCGACCTCATGGACCGCGGCGACGTCGAGGCCGCCGCCGAGCTGCTCGGCCGCGCGCCCGCCGTCCGAGGCGTCGTCGTGCACGGCGAGAAGCGCGGCCGCGAGCTCGGCTTCCCGACCGCGAACCTGTCTCCCGAGGCCGAGGGCCTCATCCCCGCCGACGGCGTCTACGCGGGCTGGCTCCGCGACGGCGACCGCACCTACCCGTCCGCCATCTCGGTCGGCACCAACCCGACCTTCGCGGGCGTCCGGCCGCGTGTTGTCGAGGCCTTCGTGCTCGACCAGACGCTTGACCTCTACGACCACGAGGTCGAGGTCGTGTTCGTCGCCCGGATCCGCGGCATGGTCGCCTACGAGGGCCGCGAGCCGCTCATCGCCCAGATGACCGACGACGTGGTGCGCACCCGGGCGCTGCTCGGGGCCTAGGTCGTGCCGGCCGCCACGCGGCTTCCCGGCTTGACCCTCACGCTGCGTGAGGCCCGATCGTGGGCGCATGACGTACTACGACGCCTTCGAGGTGAGCCCTGTTCCCGCTCCCGGACCCGACGCGGTCGCGCCTGAGCCGTTCCGGGGGATCTACGGGATGCCGTCCTTCGTGACGATCCCCACGACCGACCTGGCCGCCTCCGTCAACTTCTGGACCCGTGGCCTGGACTTCTTCGAGCTGTTCAGCGTGCCGACGCGGCTCGTCCATCTGCGCCGCTGGGCCTTCCAGGACGTGCTGCTGATCCCGACCACGTCGGCGCCGGCGCAGGTGCCTGCGCTGAGCGTCAGCTTCGCGTGCGTGCTGGACCAGATCCACGCGATCGCGGATGCCTGCCGGGCGCTGGACCCGAGCGCGGTCGGCGAGCCGCGGGACACGCCATGGGGCACGCGGGATGTCGAGGTGATCACGCCGGAGAGGGCGCGGGTCGTCCTCACCGCCGCGAAGCCCTTCGATCCGGCCAGCGAGGCGGCCCGGAACCTGGAGGCGATCGGCATCACCGCACGCGGCCCCGGCGTCGTGGAGGATGGTGGCCGTGCCCGATGACCGCGATGCCGCGGACCTGACCGTCGGTCAGGCCGCTGCCCTCCTCGACCTGACGGTCCGGACGCTGCACCACTGGGACGAGATCGACCTCGCGAGCCCGTCCTCCCGATCGGCTGCCGGATACCGGCTCTACGCGGCGAGCGACCTCGACCGGCTGCGCCGCATCGTCGTCTACCGCGAGCTGGGGCTGGAGCTGGACGAGATCCGACGCGTCATCGACGACCCGGGCACCCCGACCGTCGCCGCGCTCCGGGACCAGCGGACGCAGGTCGTCGAGCGGATCCGCCATCTGGAGTCGCTGCGCGATGGCCTCGATCGGATGGTCGACGCGCACGAGCACGGTCTGCTCCTCAGCGCCGAGGAGCAGACCGCGACGTTCGGGCCGGGATGGAACCCGCGGTGGCCGGTCGAGGCGCGGCAGCGCTACGGCGACACCGCCGAGTGGCAGCAGTACGCCGAGCGCTCCGCCTCACTCACCGCGGCGGACTGGAAGGACGTCGCCGACGCGGCGTCGGCGTTCGACCGGAGCATCGCCGAGGCGCTGGACGCGGGCATCGAGCCGGGCAGTCCCGCCGCGGACGCGCTCGTCGACCGGCACCGTGCCGTGTTCTCGGCGTACTTCCCGATTCACACGCGAGATGCAGGTCGTCCTCGGCCGCATGTACGAGGCCGATCCCGCCTTCGCCGCGCACTACGACGGGGTGCGCACCGGACTCGCCGCCTGGCTGCGGCGCAGCATCGACGCCAGCGCGCGTGCCCACGGCATCGACCCCGACACGGCGACCTGGCGGTAGTCCGCCGTCGTGTCGGGGGATCCCCGTCGTTCAGGCGGCGCCGTCGGCCCCGTCCTCCGGCAGCGCTGTGGCGTCGCCCTCGGGGCGGGGCGTGCGGCCGAAGAGGTACATGATCAGCGTGGATGCGGTCGCCTCGATCGCGGGACCGTGGCCGACGCTCCAGCCGGCGTCCGACGCGCGCAGCGTGCGCGCCCGGAGCACCCCGCGGATCTGCGCCGGTGCGATCGCCGCGCGCGCCACCGCGACGGCGCCGGTCGAGCGGGGGTCGAGCGTCAGGTCGGCCTTCAGCGCGTGCGCGATGTCGTACGCGTGCACGACCACCTCGAGCAGCTCGGGGAGGCGCTTGCGGCCCTTCCCCGCGCGCTTGTGGGCGGCGATGGCGCGGATCCGGGCGAGGATCTCCTCGGGGGAGCGGGCCGCCTCGTCGGCGCTGAGGTCGTCCATCACGTGCATGGGGTTGAGGTGCGGGCGGCGGCGCATCGAGCCCACGGCCGTGCGCACCATGGCGGCGTTGCTCGCGCCGACGCGCCAGACGATGTGGCCGGCGACGTCGCGCACTGTCCAGCCCTCGCACATGCTCGCGGCCTCCCAGCCGGCGGCGTCGAGGGACGCGAGGAGGTCGGCGGTGCGGTCGAGCACGTCGGCGATCTCGTCGCTCCAGACCCCGGTGACCTTCGCCTCGGGCTCGGACGCGCGCTGGCTGAGGGGCAGGTGCCGGGAGATCTCGCTCATGGCCGAGAGCCTATTCCGGCCGCCGTAGAATCTGGTGGTGACGACGACTCCCGCAGCTCCCCGTGCGGGCGCGCTCCTCGCCCTGGTCGGCATCGTGCTGGTCGCCCTGAACCTCCGCACCGCCGTCGCCGTCTTCTCGCCGATCGTGGACGAGATCGGCCGCGACGTGCCGCTCGACAGCGTCTCCATCGGCGTGCTCGGCGCGCTGCCGCCGGTCTGCTTCGCGCTGTTCGGCCTGCTCGCGCCCGCGATCTCCCGCCGGCTCGGCCTCGAGCTCACCGTCGTGGTGGGGCTCGTCGCGATGGTGGTCGGGCACCTGCTGCGCGCCGGATCCGACACCGTGGTCGTCTTCGGCCTCGGCACGATCCTGTCGCTCGCGGGCATGGGCCTCGGCAACGTGCTCCTGCCGCCGCTCGTGAAGAAGTACTTCCCCGGGCGGATCGGGCCGCTCACGTCGCTCACGACCGTGATGATGTCGATCAGCACGGGCGTGCCCTCGCTCGTCGCCGCGCCCCTGGCCGACGGCGCGGGCTGGCGCGTGGCGATCGGCGCGTGGGCCGCCGTCGCGGTCGTCGCGCTCGTGCCGTGGGTCGCGCTCCTCGTCCAGCACCGCCGCGACACCCGACGCGAGCGCGCGGCAGCGGCCGCGCTCGACCAGGTGGACGAGGTGCCCGCCGCCATCACGGGCCGCGTGTTCCGCTCGCCGGTCGCGTGGGCGCTCGTCGGGATCCAGGCCGCCTCGTCGTTCAACGCCTACGCGATGTTCGCGTGGCTGCCCGCGCTCCTGCAGGACACCGCGGGGCAGCCGCCCGTCGCGTCCGGCGCGCTGCTCGCCGTGTTCGGGTTCATGGGGCTGCCGGCGGCGATCATCATGCCGATCCTCGCGGCGCGCATGCGGAACGTCGGAATCCTCATCCAGGTCGGCGTGCTCTTCTTCGTCGTCGGCTACGTCGGGCTGCTGGTCGCACCCGCCGCCGCTCCGCTGCTCTGGGTGGCCGCCGCCGGATCCGGCCCGCTGCTGTTCCCGCTGGTCTTCGTGCTGATCAACCTGCGCACCCGCACGCACGGGGGAGTGGTCGCCCTCAGCGGCTTCGTGCAGGGCATCGGCTACTCGGTCGGCGCGATCGGCCCGCTCATGTTCGGCGTGCTGCACGAGATCACCGACAGCTGGACCGCGCCGCTGCTGATGCTGTTCGCGATGGTCGCGGTGGCGTCGGCCTCCGGCTTCTACCTCGCGAAGCCCCGCATGCTCGAGGACACGTGGGACCGGGCACCCCGCGAGGCCGTGCGCGAGCGCTGACGCGCTCCGGCGGCGAGCTCAGAAGCTCGGGACCATCTCCCGGCGGTGCACGAGCGCGCCCGCGCCGATGATCGGCCCGTCCGCCGAGAGGCCGGAGGGCACGACGCGCGTCTTGGTCACGAAGCCGAACTGCTGGCGGAGGGCGATGGGCTCGCGGATCATGTCGAAGAGGTCGGGCGTGACGCGGCTGAAGCCGCCGCCGATCGCGACGACGTCGAGGTCGACGAGCGAGCTGGCCGACGCGATGGCGCGGCCGATTGCGAGGCCCGCGCGCCGTACCGCAGCCACGGCCGTCTCGTCGCCGTCGCGGTAGGAGGCCGCGAGGTCCTCGCCGGTGGATCCCGTCCACCCCTGCGCGCGCGCCCACGCGACGCTCTTCGGTCCCGACGCGATCGCCTCCACGCAGCCCTGCCCGCCGCAGGTGCACGGGTCGTCGAACCCGGCGACCTCGACGTGGCCGATGTGGCCGGCGTTGCCCGTGGATCCCGCGGCGGTGCGGCCGCCCAGCACGAGCCCGCCGCCGATGCCCGTGGAGACGATCATGCCCATCATGTGGTCGTGGCCCCGGCCGGCGCCGACCCAGTGCTCGGCGAGCGTGATCGCGAGGCCGTCCATCTGCAGGGTGGTGGGCACGCCGGGCGTGAGCTCGGCGACGCGGTCGCGCAGCGGGTAGTCGCGCCACGCGGGCACGTTGAGCGGCGAGACGAGGCCGTGCGGCACGTCGACGGGGCCGGCTGCCGCGAGGCCCGTGCCGACGAGCTCCGCGTCGTCGGGCAGGGCGGCGAGCGCCTGCCGGGCCACCCCGAGGACGGCGTCGAGCAGCTCGTCGGCGGATCGCTCCGGCCCCGTCGGCCCGCGGAAGCGGCTGCCCTCGAGCACGCGGCCCGCATCGTCCACGAGCGCGGACTCGACCTTGGTGCCGCCGAAGTCGATGGCGAGCGCGAGCGTGCGAGGCATCTTCGTCCTGTCCCGGTCCCGGATCCGCCCGTCGACCGGCGTCCAGGATACGGGCGGTGGGCGGGCCGTCCGCGGGACGCGCGGCCCGCCGTCCGTGGTCCGCGTCGCCTCGACGCAGATCACCGTGTCACCTGTGTGGAATTCACTGACCCGACCGGCGGTCGGCATCTAGGCTCGGCACGTGGATCCCGATCACACCCCTGGACGACCCCCGCGCGAGGCATCCGACCCGCGCGCCGACGACGTCCCGCCCTCCCGCCGCGGGGGCGCCCCCGCCCTCGAGCACACCGATGCCGCCGAGGCGCGCCGCGCCTCCCGCGAGCTCGACGAGGGCATGCCGGCCTCCGTCGGCCTCGAGGACGAGCACGCCGACATCCGCACGCGCTTCCCCGCCCTGCCCGGCGCCTTCCTCGCGGAGGCCCGGGAGTCCACCGTCTTCCTCCCGTACGAGTTCGTCTTCCGTCGGCTCATCGACCTGCCTCCGCTCATCGTCTGGGACGCGGTCTCCGACGCCGACATGCTCTCCGGCTGGCTCGCCGAGGCGTCCATGGACGCGGCGGACGGCGGTGAGTTCTGGTTCGAGTGGATGACGGTGCCCGACCGCGGCTTCGCCTCCGCATCCGGCGGCGTCATCACGCGCTTCGAGGAGGGGCGGGCGATCGACTTCACCTTCCTGCACGAGGACGAGGTCTCAGCCCGCTTCCTCCTCCGCCTGCATGAGGTGCCCGGCGGCCCGCGCGACCGGCAGACGGAGATCGTCGTCACCGTCTCCGGGTTCATCCCCACGGGCGTCGCCACCATGCTCAAAGCCAGCTGGCGCCTGCACCTCGACCTGCTCGAGGACCTGGTCCACGGCAGCCCGGTGGACTGGGCGACGTGCGAGGTCGAGCACGGTGCCACCTGGCGCCGGTACCTGGCCGAGCTCGAGTCCGCCGAGGGCTGATCCCGCAGGCGGCGTCCACCGCTCGTCCCGGCTGCTGGGAGCCGCTTGCCAGGCTGATTGCCTAGCGTGAGGGAATGACTTCGCCGAGCGCCGCCTCCCGTCTCGCCCTCGTGACCGGAGCGACGGGCTACATCGGCGGTCGGCTCGTGCCCCGCCTGCTCGACGCCGGATTCCGGGTGCGCGTGCTCGTGCGCGATCCCCGCCGCCTCACCGACGTCCCCTGGCGCGACGACGTGGAGGTGGTGCAGGGCGACCTGTCGGATGCCGCCACCCTCGTGCCCGCGGTCGACGGCGTCGACGTCCTCTACTACCTCGTGCACGGCATGGGGTCGAAGGGCGACTTCGCCTCGTCCGAGCGCGCATCCGCCGAGCACGTCGCCACCGCGGCGAAGGCCGCGGGCGTGGGCCGCATCGTCTACCTGGGCGGGCTGCACCCCGACACCCCGGAGCTCTCGAAGCACCTCGCGAGCCGCAAGGCCGTGGGCGACGTGCTGCTCGCGAGCGGCGTGCCGACCATCGCGCTGCAGGCGGGCGTGGTCATCGGATCCGGCTCTACGTCGTTCGAGATGATCCGCCACCTCACCGAGGTCCTGCCCTTCATGCCCGCGCCCGGGTGGGTGCGCAACTTCATCCAGCCCATCGCGATCCGCGACGTGCTGTACTACCTCGTCGCCGCGGCCGACCTGCCGGACGGCCTCAACCGCACCTTCGACATCGGCGGGCCCGACGTGCTCCGCTACGGGCAGATGATGAACGGCTACGCGGTCGAGGCCGGCCTGCCGCAGCGGCCCATCGCCTCCATCCCGGTCTTCGCCCCGCGCCTCGCCGCGCACTGGGTCAACGTCGTCACGCCCATCCCGAGGTCGCTCGCGGTGCCGATCATCGAGTCGCTGCAGTACGACTGCGTGATGGGCGAGCACGACATCTCGAGCTACATCCCGGATCCCGAGGGCGGCCTCACCGGCTACCGCCGCTCCGTGCGCCTCGCCCTCGGCCGGATGCGCGACGGCGTCGTCGAGACCAGCTGGAAGGACTCGGCCGTGGTCGGCGCGCCCAGCGACCTGCTGCCGAGCGACCCCGACTGGTCGGGCCACACCGTGTACCTCGACCTCAAGGAGCGCTCGACCGACGCGGCGCCCGAGGACCTCTGGGCCGTGATCGAGTCGATCGGCGGAGAGAACGGCTGGTACTCGCTGCCGGTCGCATGGGCCGCCCGCGGCTGGATGGACAAGCTCGCCGGCGGCGTGGGCCTGCGTCGCGGCCGACGCAGCGCGACGACCCTGCAGACGGGCGACGCGTTGGACTTCTGGCGTGTCGAGAACATCGAGCGCGGATCCTCGCTGCGGCTGCGCGCCGAGATGAAGGTGCCCGGCGAGGCATGGCTCGAGCTGAGCTCCACGCCCCGCGAGGGCGGCGGCAGCGACTACCGGCAGCGCGCGATCTTCTTCCCCTCCGGGCTCGCCGGCCGCCTGTACTGGTTCTCGATCCTGCCCTTCCACGGCGTGATCTTCACGTCGATGGCCACCCGGATCACCGCGAAGGCGCTCGCCGCGACGAAGCGCCGCGAGGCCGAGCGCGCTCTCGAGGGGGCCGCGCGGTGAGCCGGCGGATCGGGGCCCCGCGCATCGGCCTGATCCTCCTGACCCTCGTGGGCATCGCCCTCGCGTCGGCCGGCCTCGCGACCGCGGTGACGATGAGCGTGTCGGCGCCCGTGCAGGCGCGGGCCGACCTCGCGATCATCTCGGGTGACGGGTCCGCGGCCGGCCGGACGCCGTCGGCGAAGGGCACGCCCGACCCGGCGGCCTCCGAGGCGTGGAAGCCCGTGCCGGTGGACGCGGCCGACGACCGCGGCGTCACCGACCTCACCGACTGCGCCGCGTCGCGCGTCACCATCGACGTGCTCGGCATCCCGCTCAACCCCGGGCAGGCGGGCGCCCTCGTGGCGACGATCCTGTCCCTCCCGCTCCTCATCGCCGTCGCCGTGCTCGTCCTGTCCCCGCGCCAGCGCCGGAGGTGGCGACGCGTGGCGCGCCGGCAGCGCGGCTGAGGTCGGCCCGGATCCGGTGACTTCCGCGGGCGCGGGGACCATGATGGGCACGACGAGAGGCGGATCCATGGCACCGCGCGAACGCACGACCGTCCTCCTGGGCGACAGCCTGACGGGGGACGGCGGCTGGGGCGGCATCGTCCCCGGGCCCGACGGCGACGCGGACGGGGCGCGGATCGTGGACCTCGGCCGGCCAGGCCAGCGGACCGACGACGTGCTCGGGCTCCTGCCGGAGGCCGTGGCCGCCGATCCCTCGACGGTCGTGGTGTCCTGCGGCACGCACGACCTGGGATCCGCGCGGCGCGGTCCCGAGGAGACGGTCCGCGGGCTGGAGACGATCCTCGCGCACCTGCGACGCGACCTGCCCGCGGCCCGGATCGTCGTGCTCTCGGTGCCGCCACGCCAGCGTGAGCACGCCGAGCGGATCCGCGTCGTCAACGTCCACACCCGCCAGTACGCGCGCGCCGTCCGCGCCGAGCACGTGGACCTGTGGCCCGCCCTCGGCTTCGGCGACGGCGAGCTCGCTCCCACCCTCACGGACGACCGACTGCACCTGAACGACGACGGGGCCGCGGCGGTCCGCGCGGTGCTCGCACCCGTGCTCGCCGCGCGGGACGACGAGCACGACGACGACCACGACGACGACGGTTCCGCCGACGCCGACGCCGACGCTGGCGCCGACGCGGACGCGGGGGGTCCGGCCCGCTCCTAGCGGTCCGACGCGTCCGGTCCGGGGGAGCGCAGCGAGCCGACACTCGCGAGGATCACGCCGAGCTTGCGTCGCCACCAGTCGCGCGGCGTCGCGGCTGATCCCGTCGACACCTCGCCCGCGAACCGCGCGGTGACGCGGTCCACCGTGCCCAGCGCGTCGCGCTGGGCTCGCTCCTCGCGCGCGTGCATCGCGTCCGGTGCGCCCGCGGAGTGCGCGGGGCCGCCGCGCCGCGACGCACGGGACGCCGCCTCCGGATCCGCGTCGGCATCGGCCGCCTGGTCGGCGGCGATCCCGTCGGCGGCGAGGCTGAGCAGCCCGCGACCCCTGGCGGCCGGCAGCAGCGCGTCCGCGAGGGGCGCGGACGACGCGGGCGGGTCCGCGGCGGCGCCTCCTGCGGCGAGCACGCGCTCCCACCCCACGTAAGACTCGACCGCGATGTCGAGCACGAGGTCGAGCACCAGCACCGCATCCGCCTCGGCGAACCCCATCCGGGAGAGGTCGCGGATCGACCCGGTGAAGCGCAGGACGGCCTGGTCGGGGGCCGTGTCGAGGTGGCGGATCGCGCTCGCGAGGCCCGGGTGCCGGTCGTACATGTCCCAGACGCTCTCGACGGCCTGCTCGAGGTAGGTGCGCCACGAGGTGTCGTCCGGCGCGGTGAGCACGGCGGCGGGGGAGTCGGGGACCTCCGGCCACTCCATCCGCGCGATGGCGGTGTCGCAGGCGAGGAGGACGATGTCGTCGTGGTTGGCGACGTGACGGTACAGCGTCGAGTGGTCGACGCCGAGGCGATGGGCGAGGGAGGTGAGGGTGAGGGTGCTGAGGCCGACCTCGAGGGCCGCCTCCGCGATCAGCCTCCGCGAGACGCGCGCGGGCCTCCCGACCCGACCGGCTCGCCGCTCCATGCGCCCGATCCTATCGGGACGGCGCCAGGGGTTTGGGCGCAAAGGATCCCGCGACGGGGAGCGCGGAGGACGCGACGCGACCGGTGCTCGCGGCTCCGTCGGACGGGGCCCGCAGCCGCCGCGGCTAGCTGTAGTTCCTCGGGAGGTTGTGAACGCGTGAGCGGATAGCGAAGACCTCCGGGACGATGTGAGTTACCAAGCACACGTCATCACCGGAGGTCTTCGTGACTCACGCTAACGCCC
>NZ_JAAVCB010000021.1:0-27351 GCF_014802555.1 Clavibacter sp.
GACGAGCATTACCGTGGGACATCGAGGCCTCCTGGCGATGGTTGAACTGAACAGCTCCATCAAGCCAGGAGGCCTCTTCACACGCCCCGAAGTGTCACCAACGTCACGGCCGAGTACAGCTAGGCGGCCGGAGCGGGCTCGGCCGGAGCGGGCTCGGCCGGAGCGGGCTCGGCCGGAGCGGATCCGGTCGGCTCGGCCGACGGGAGCGCCGCCGAGGTCGCGTCCACGACCCCGGCGCGCCAGAGCGTGTGCAGGGCCTCGGCGGTCCTGCGGTGGCGTGCGGCGAGCACGCCGCCCGACGCCGGGAACAGCGTGTCCTCGCCGTCCGCGTCGAGCACCACGCCGCCCGCCTCGCGCACGATGAGCGTCGCCGCGAGGTGGTCGACCGGCCCGAACGAGCCGATGACCGCGCCCGCGCCGTGGCCGAGCGCGATGCCGGCGACCGTGAGGGTGCCGGAACCCATGATCCGCGTGGTGCAGTAGCGCGCGGCGAGCGCGTCGAGCAGCGGCAGCATCCCGGGCCACGGCGCGTGCCCGGCGAGCTCGGTGCTCACCATCCGGCCGCGGAGCGGATCCGCGTCGGGCGCGTGCACGCCGCCGGGCGTCGCCGCCAGGTCGAGGCGCGCGTCGGCGGACCAGGTGCCCTCGCCGGCCGCGGCCTCGACGACCGTGCCGCGCCAGGGATCCGCGACGACGCCCACGACGGGCTCGCCGTCGACCACGAGGGCCAGCGAGAAGCTCGTCCACGGCACGCCGTTCGCGAGGTTCGCGGTGCCGTCGACGGGGTCGAGGTACCAGCACGGGCGACCGGGCACGGCCTCGCCGCCGTACTCCTCGCCGACGAGCACGTGGTGCGGGAACTGCGCGCCGACCACCGCGCGCACGTCGCGCTCGACGGCCCGGTCGATCTCCGTCACGTGGTCGGCGGGATTCGCCTTCGTCGTGACCGCGCCGACCGCGTGCGAGCGGACGTGGTGCACGGCGCGCGCGGCGAGGTCGCGCGCCGCGGCCCGGGCCCGGGTCCGCTCCGCCTCGGGGGCGGTCGCACGGGCGTCCGCCGCGGCGGGGTCGGCCCGCCGGCGCGCGAGCACCTCGAGGAGCGTCGTCAGCTCGTTCGTGGTGATCGCGTCCACGCCGATCGACGCCAGCCACTCCATCTGGGCGGGCTCGTCGACGGTCCAGGCGGCCACCCGGGCGCCCAGCCCGTGGACGGCGTCGACCAGCGCGCGGCCGACGACGAGGTGCGGCATGTTGACCACCGCGGGCCGGAGCTCGGCCAGGTCGTCGGCGGTGGGCGGCTGCGGGTCGGACCACGGCAGCCAGATGACGGCGGCCGGGTCGAGCTCGCGGATCACGCGCATGCCGTCGAGGTGCCCGCACCAGGCGACCCGCGGCGTGCGCGGCGCCGCGGCGACGACCGCGTGGGCGGCGGCGGCCGGATCCCCTGACGCCATGTCGATCACGAGCTCGACGTCGGTGCCCGCGAGGAGCTCGAGCGCCTCGGCCAGCAGCGGGATCCGTGAGGAGCCGCCGCCGAGCGCCCGCGCGTCAGCGAGGTCGAGGTCCGCGATCCGCGCGTCGACGCCCCAGAGGCGCTCGAGCGTGTCGTCGTGGAGGAGGACGACGTGGCCGTCGCGCGTGACGTGGACGTCGACCTCGATCGTGCGCGCTCCGGCCTCGGCCGCCGAGCGGATGGCCGTGAGCGTGTTCTCGCGGTGCCGGGAGGAGTCGCCGCGGTGGGCGGTCGCCGCGGTCATCGGGCGTCGTCCGTCGCGGACGTGGCGGGCGCGCTCGCGGTGGTGGCAGCAGGTGCAGCAGGTGCAGCAGGTGCAGCCGGTGCGACGGGCGCGGCGCCCGGCGCCCGGTCCGGCACGAGGATCCCGTCCCGGTAGTGCCGCACCTCGCGGAGCGTCACGGTGCCGGCCTCGCCGATCGCGGGCGCGGATCCGGTGACGAGCGCGCGCACCTCCACGCCGCCTGCGTCGAGCACGAGCTCCTGGAAGTGGCCGTGCGGCAGCACGCGTCGGACGACCACGGAGGTCGCGTCGGCCGCGGGCTGGGACCCGCGCGGCGCGTAGTCGACGTCCTCCGGGCGGACCGCCCAGACGTCGGCGTCGGCCGAGGTCGGGACGAAGGCCGCGGGCGCGACGGCCGTGAGGGTCTCGGGCGTCGTGCCCTGCAGGCGCGGCGCGGGCAGCAGGTTAATGCTGCCGATGAACGACGCGACCACGAGGGTCCGCGGCCGCGCGTACAGCTCGGTGGGGGCGGAAACCTGCTCGATGCGGCCCTGGTGCATCACGGCGACGCGGTCGGAGATGGCGAGCGCCTCGTCCTGGTCGTGCGTGACCATGACCGTGGTGATCCCCAGCCGCTGCTGGATGTCGCGGATCTCCTCGCGCACCTTCACCCGCAGCTTCGCGTCGAGGTTCGACAGCGGCTCGTCGAGGAACAGCAGGTCGGGCTCCTGCACGATCGCGCGGGCGAGCGCCGCGCGCTGCTGCTCACCGCCGGAGATGTGCGCGGGCCGCGAGTGCGCGTGGTGCGCGAGGTTCACGGTCTCGAGCGCCGCCATGACCCGGCGGGCGACCTCGTCCTTGGGCAGCTTCCGCAGCGTGAGCGGGAAGGCCACGTTCTTGAAGACGGTGAGGTGCGGCCAGAGCGCGTAGTTCTGGAACACCATCGCGCTCGGCCGCTTGTCGGGGCCGGACGCCGTGACGTCGCGGCCGCCGATCACCACGGATCCGCGGTCGGGCTCGAGGAATCCGGCGATCATGCGGAGCGTGGTGGTCTTGCCGCAGCCCGACGGCCCGAGGAGCGCGACGAGCTCGCCGCGCGCGACGTCGAGGTGGAGGTCGTCGACGATGGTGCGGCCGCCGAGGTCCTTGGCGAGCCCGGCGACGACGAGGCCGGACGGGGCGGCCGTCGCGGTGCCGTCGTCGTGCGGGCGCGACGGGGCGGCGATCGTGGGGGAGGGTGCTGATGCGGTCATGGCCGGCCTAACGGATCTGGAAGCCCTCGGCCAGACGCCCGCCCATGATGTGGCGGCGGGCGAGCAGGAGGAGGGCGACGGAGGGGACGGAGAGGAGGATCGCGAACACGGCGGCGACCTGCTTCGGGTGGTTGAGGACGAGTGAGTACATCTCGGTCGGCATCGTCATGTAGACGGGTGCGCCCACGAGGTACGTGCCCTGCGCCTCGTCGAACGCGGCGAGGAACGACATGAGCACGGCCACGAGGATGCCCGGCAGCGCGAGCGGCAGGGTCACGTGCAGGAACGTCCGCACCCGCCCGGCGCCCGCGTCGCGCGCGGCCTCCTCGAGGGAGCGCGGCACGGCGCTGAAGGCTGCGGCCGGGATCCAGGTCATGAACACGACCGTGCCGATGAGCTGCACGATGACGATGCCCGTGATCGTGTTCATGAGGTGGAGCCCGTAGAACAGCGACGCCATCGACACGAAGAGCCCCATCTTGGGGAACGCGTTGGTGGCGAACAGTCCCACCAGCAGGATCCGCCGGCCCGGGAACTGGAACCGGGAGAACGCGTAGGCCGCCGGCAGGCAGACGAGCGCCGAGACGAGCACCGTGATGGGGGCGAAGTACAGCGAGTTGCGGACGGCCGCGGCGAGCTCGGCGTCCTCGAACACGACGCGCCACCAGTCGAGCGTGAGCCCGGCGGGGACGAGGCTCGGGTAGTCCCAGCTCGTCGCGAACGCGTGCACCGCGAGCCACAGGAGCGGGCCGAGGATGAAGACCGCGACGACCGCGAACAGCGCGGCCTGGATCCAGCCGCGGACGGAGAGGAGCGCGCGCATCAGACCCGGCCCTCCTTCTTCGCGGAGCGGAAGTTGGCCCGCACGTAGAGGAACGCGATGCCGGACGCGAGGACGAACACCACGACGGCCATGACGATCGACTCCTGCGGGTGGTTGAAGCCCGTGAAGTACTTCGAGATGTCGACGCCGAGCATGCTGGGCGCGTTCGGTCCCGTGAAGTACGGCACCGTGAAGGAGCCGAGCACGCCGATCGCCGTGAAGGTCGTCGCGATGACGAGCGGGATCGCGGCGAGCGGCACGAGCACGCGCGTGACGATGGCCCACGTCGATGCGCCCGCGTCGCGGGCGGCCTCGATCATGGCGTCGGGGATGCCCTGCACGCCGGACGTCGCCATGAGCGTGGCGAACGGCAGGCTGGTCCAGACGGATCCGATCACCACCGCCACGGTCGTGTAGCCCCACGTCGGCCCCTCGAGGCCGACGAGCGCGAAGACCGTGCGCACGAAGCCGTCGCCCGAGTAGAAGGTGAGGATCGCCCACGACGCGATGACGACGGGGATGAAGAGGGGCACGATCGCGAGCCCGGCGAACAGCGACGCGAGCCGGCCGCCGCGGAGGCGCAGGTTGAGCGCGATCGCGAGCGACAGGGCGATGACGATCGCGGTGGACACCACGGTCACGAGCACGGTGACGCCGAGGTCACGGAGGAACCGCGGGTCCGTGAACACGTCGACGTAGGCGTCGAACGTGCCCCACCAGCTCGTGGCGGTGCGCGTGCCGAGGCCGATCTGGGCGATCGTGCTGTTCAGCCCGCCCGTGTGGCCGAGGCTGAAGCCGATGGCGAGCACGACGGGGATCCCGACGAACACCGCGAGCAGCAGCGCGGGAGGGAGGGCGAGAGCCAGGCCGACGCCGGCGCGGCGGGTCTCCGGGGAGACCCGCCGCGCGCGGGCGGCCCGGGCGGCGGGGGCCGCCGTCCGGACGTCCGTCACTGCCCGGGGACCTTCTGGTCCCACAGGTTCGACATGTCCGACGCCATCTTGCTGTAGTAGCCGGGGCGGAGCGTCGACGGGTCGGCCGAGGCGAACTGGGCCTTGAGGTCCTCGGGCACCTGGTCGAGCGAGATCACGGGGTAGCCCGCGATGGTGCTGGCGATGATGCCCTGGCCCTCGGCGGAGAGCACGTAGTCGGCCAGCTTCTGCGCGACGTCCGCGTGCTCGGCCGTCTTCGGGATGCCGAGGAAGGACGCGCTGCCGGTGAACGCCGGGTCGGAGATCTGCGCGTACTTCACGGTCGGCGGCAGCGTGCCGGACTTCTGGGCGGTGATGACCTGGTCGCTCCAGACCGGGGCCATCTCGATGGCGCCCGTGCCGAGCAGGTCGAGCACCTGGTTGTTGCCGTTGGGGTAGACGCCGCCCTGGTACATGGAGGCGTTCAGGTCCTTGAGCTCGTCGAAGCCCGCGTCCCACGCGCTCTCGAGCGACTGGTCGTAGCCGGTCGTCATCTTCTCGCGGGTGGCGTCGTCGACGTGGGTGTCGAGGACGGTCGTGACGAAGGCCTGGCCGGATCCGCCGGTGGAGGGGGAGTTGTAGGCGAACTGGCCGGGGTTGTCCCGGATCCAGGAGAGCAGGTCCGCCAGGGTCTTCGGCGGGGTCTGCACCTTCGTGGAGTCGTAGGCGAGCAGGACGGAGGAGGCGCGATAGGGGATCCCGAAGCCGCCGCCGGACTCGACCGTCGAGTCAGGCACGGTCGCGAGGTTCGGGATGGTGTCGGCCGAGACGGGGGCGAGGAGCCCGCCGGAGCCGGCCGCAGCGGTGAAGCCCGCGTCGATGAGGTCGTAGCCGGGGTCGGATCCGCCCTGCACCGAGCTCGTGAGCGTGGCCATGGTCTGCGCGTCGTGCTCGCCGTGGAGGTCGAGCGTCGTGGTGACGGACGCACCGGGGTTCGCCTTCTCGAACGCGGGGATGATCCCGTCGTCCCAGAGGGCCTTGACGTTGGTGTCGCCGGAGATGAAGACGCGGGCGGTGCCCGACGCGTCGGTGACGGCGTGGTTCTGGGCCTGGGCCTGCGTGCTCGTGGTGGGAGCGCAGCCCGCGAGCGCGACCGCGGCGGACGCGGCGGCGGCGAGGGCGAGGAGGGAACGGCGGGGGATCACGGGTCGGGTGTCCTTCTGCTGGGGGAGCGATGCGGATCGCATCGTTTCGATGGTCGGGTCCTCCGGTGGCCCGGACGTGAACGGAACGTTGCGATCCAGGTCCCCGAGGGCGAACGGGCCTGCCGGGGAGCCTCCTGTCAATAGGGTGGGCGGCATGAGGAGGAACTCGCCGCGCACCTCCGTGACCCTCGCCGACGTCGCCGCGCTCGCGGGCGTCTCCACCTCCACGGCGTCGCTCGCGTACCGCAGCACCGGCTCGATCACGCCGGCCACGCGCGCCCGCATCCTGCGGGCCGCGGCCAGCATCGGCTACGCGGGGCCGGATCCCACGGCCAGGTCGCTGAAGAGCGGCCGCACCGGCATCGTGGGCGTCGTGGTCGCGGGCAGCATCCGCCGGGCGTTCCAGAACCCGGTCGCGCTCGCGACGATGGCGGGCCTCAGCGAGGCGCTCGACGAGCTCGACGTGGGCCAGCTGCTGCTGCCGGGCCGCCGCGAGCCGCGCGAGGGATCCGCGCCCCTGCTCGAGGGCATGCCGGTCGACGCCGTGGTGTTCCTCACCCGCGGCGAGGAGGTGGACGCGCTCCTGCCCGGGCTGCGCGCGCCGGATCCCCATGGTCGGCGTCGAGGGACCGCACGGCGCGGGCGTCGCCGTGGTCGACATCGACGACGCCCGCGGGATGGGCGAGCTCGCCCGCCACGTGCGCGCCCTCGGCCACCGCCACGTCGCCGTGCTGATGCGCACCACCCGCATCGAGGAGGACGGTCCGCCCGGCCCCGTGCTGCCCGTCGGCCGCGACCTCGAGGACATCGTCAACCGCACGATCCGCGAGCGGCTCCGCGCCGCGTGGAGCGTCTTCCCGGACGCCGTCCGCGTGGAGGCGGGCGGGCGTGACCTCGAGGCGGGGGAGCGGGCCGCCGGCGTGCTACTCGACCTGCCGTCGCGGCCGACGGCGATCCTCGCCCAGAACGACATGCTCGCCGCGAGCGCCATCCGCGCCGCGACCGCCCGCGGGCTGCGCGTGCCGGAGGACCTCACGGTCACGGGCTTCGACGGCGCGCACCTGCCGTGGCTCGAGCGCCGCCTCACCACCGTCGAGCAGCCGCTGCACGACCGCGGCATGCGCGCCGGGCGCATGGTCGGCGAGCTGCTCGCCGGCCGGGCGCCGGCGAGCGTCGTCCTCCCGGTGCACGTGCGGATCGGCGAGACGGCCGCGGCGCCCGCCTGATCCGGGCTACCGTCCCGCGGGATCCGTCACGAAGTCGATGAGCTGCTCCACGCGGCCGAGGAGCGCCGGCTCCAGGTCCTGGTACGAGCGCACCTGCCCGAGGATCCGCTGCCACGCCCGCGCGATGTCCGCCTGCTCGTCGTGCGGCCAGCCGAGCGCGGCGCAGATGCCGTGCTTCCACTCGACGCTCCGCGGGATGACGGGCCACTCGCGGAGGCCGAGACGCCCGGGCTTCACCGACTGCCAGACGTCCACGTAGGGGTGCCCGACCACGAGCGCGTGCGCGCGGTGCGGCCCGCGCGCGACGGCCTCGGCGATGCGGCTCTCCTTGGATCCCGGCACCAGGTGGTCGACGAGCACGCCGACGCGCCGACCGCGGCCGGGCCGGAAGCGGTCGAGCTCCTCGTCGAGGTGGTCGACGCCCTCGAGGTACTCCACGACGACGCCCTCGATGCGGAGGTCCTCGCCCCACACCTTCTCTACGAGCTCGGCGTCGTGCCTACCCTCCACGAAGATCCGGCTGGGCAGCGCCACGCGGGCCTTGGCGTCGGCGACCGCGAGCGACCCGGACGCCGTCCGCGCGCGGCCGGCGGGCGCGGCGCGGGCCACGCGGAGCGCGACGGGCTCGCCCTCGAGCAGGAAGGAACCGCCGAGCGGGAACGTGCGCTGCTTCCGACGGAAGTCCTCGAGCACGACCATGCCGGACTCGACGCGCACGATCGCGCCGCAGAACCCGGTGGACAGCTCCTCGACCACGAGGTCGCGCGTCGCGTCCTGCGGCCGCGGGGCCTTCTTCGCGGGCCCGCGCCAGCCGGCGGCGAGCACGTCCTGTCCGTAGCGGTCGTCGTCGAAGGGGGGCGGAGTCATCCTCCGAGGCTCTCACGGGACGCGTCGCGCACCCGGTCGACGAGCCGACGCCACGGGCCGTCGACGGCGGCCTCGCCGAGGCGGGCCTCCCGGTCGCCCGCGCGCACGAGGTAGACGAAGCGGTCCGCGCCGGGAGCCGGCGCGACGAGCTCGTCCCACGGACACGCGTCGACGAGCGCGCTCCAGTCGGCCACGCCGTCCGCGTCGTCGTCCACGCGCACCGACCAGGTGCGGGTCATGCCCGCCACCCCGCCCGTGCGCGACACGGCGATCTCCACCTAGACCTCGATCCCGACGCCCTCCCACGCCGCCTGGACCGCGGCGACCTCGGACGCGTCCTCACCGTACCGCGCCGACGCGGCCTCGACAGTGGCCCCGGCGAAGGCCGCGAAGTCGGGGTCGGCGCGCACGGCGCCGGACTCGATCACGTCGTACCAGACGCGGCCCGCGCCCTCCCAGGCCGCGCCGCCGATGGCCGTGGCCGCGAGGAAGAACGCGCGGTTCGGGATCCCCGAGTTGATGTGCACCCCGCCGTTGTCCTCCTGCGTCTCCACGTAGTCGTCCATGTGCCCGGGCTGCGGGTCCTTCCCCAGCACGTCGTCGTCGTACGCGGTGCCGGGCGCGCGCATCGAGCGGAGCGCGAGGCCCGTCGACCGCTCCAGGAACAGCTCCGCGCCCACCAGCCACGTGGCCTCGTCCGCCGTCTGCCCGAGCGCGTGCTGCTCCACGAGCACGCCGAACACGTCGGAGACGGACTCGTTGAGCGCGCCCGACTGCCCCTGGTAGACGAGGCCGAGCGTCAGCTCGGTGACCCCGTGCGTCAGCTCGTGGCCGATGACCGTGAGCGACCGCGTGAAGGGCGCGAACACCTCGCCGTCGCCGTCGCCGAAGACCATGCGGGTGCCGTCCCAGAACGCGTTGTCGTACTCCTCGCCGTAGTGCACGGTCGCGAGCAGCGGCAGGCCGCGGTCGTCGAGCGACTCCCGGCCGTAGACCTCGGAGAAGAGCGCGTACGTGGCGCCGAGTCCCGCGTAGGCCTCGTCGACCTCGGCGTCGCCCGTGTCGGCGTCGCCCTCGACACGCACCGTGCGGCCCGGCAGCTCCTCGCGGTTCCCGGCGTCGGAGACGGTGCGGTGGATCCCCGACGGGTCCCTGTCCGCGAGCGCCGATGCGTCCGGCTCTGCGCCCGGCCCGCGTCGGTCGTGGATGAGCGGCCCCTGGTCGCGGAGCGCGCGGCGGGCCGCCTGCCGGGCGGCGGACAGGCGGTCGGGGTCGGCCTCGGCGAGGCGGGTCAGCAGGTACGGCGGGAGGATGGTGCGTCTCATGACCCGAGACTCGCACGGGGCGGCGACATCGTCACGGGCCGCGGTGGATCCGGCGCAGGGGTCCCGCCACCGCGTGCCATGCCGTACGGTTCGTCAGGTCGTCCAGCGGTACCCGAGCTCCGGCCGGCCCGGCGTCCCGTACCGCGGCACCCGCTCCACCTGGCCCACGTCGGCGAGGTACTCGAGGTACCGGCGCGCGGTCACGCGCGACACGTCGAGCGCGCCCGAGACCTCCGCCGCCGAGACGCCGCCGCCGAGACGCCGCCGCCGAGACGCCGTCGGCGCCGCTCCGTCGCCCCGCGTGATCCCGCGCACGAGGTCGAGCGTCTCCGCCGACATGCCCTTGGGCAGCCGGGCGTCGGACGCGGGGGAGCGCAGCGCGGCGAGCGCCCGGTCCACCTGCAGCTGCGTGGTGCTGCCGCTGCCCGCGCCGAGGCCCTCGCGGTAGCCGACGTAGGCCGCCATCTTCTCGGCGAAGGCCGCGAACGTGAACGGCTTGATGAGGTACTGCACGATGCCCGCGGTCACCGAGCTGCGCACGACGGCCTGGTCGCGCACCGCGGTCACGGCGACGACGTCGGTCGCGCGCCCCGCAGCCCGCAAGCGGCGGCAGACCTCGAGGCCGTGCATGTCGGGCAGCGTCATGTCGAGCAGCACCAGGTCGATCCCCTCGGGCCCGGCCTCCGCGACGAGCCGCAGCGCCTCGCCGCCGGTGTGCGCGACGCCCGCCACCTCGAAGCCCTCGAGCCGCCCGACGTAGAGGGCGTGGGCCTCGGCGGTCAGCGTGTCGTCGTCGACGACCAGCACGCGGATCACGCGCGCACCCCGCCGTCGCGGGCGTCGGCGTCGTCACGGTCCGCGTCCGCGTCCGCGTCTACTCCGTCGGCGACGTGCGCGACCGGATCCGCGGGCAGCACGACCCGCACGCGCGCCCCGCCCAGCCGCGCGTCGGCGTCGCCGACCTCGACCCGCCCGCCGAGCCGGGCGGCCGAGCGCGCCACGAGCGCGAGGCCCACCCCGCGCGGCCCCGCGTCGCCCGATTTGGTCGTGACCCCGAACTCCAGGACGCGCGGCCGCACCGCCGGATCCACGCCCGGCCCGTCGTCCGCCACCTCGACGACGAGCCCGCCCGCGTCGGTCCGCGACAGCGACAGCTCCACGCGTCCGCGGTCGTCCCCGCGCGCTGTGGCGGCGGACGGGTCCGCCGCCGCATCGATGGCGTTGTCGACGAGGTTCCCGACGATCGTCACGAGCTCGGTCGCGGGCACGCCCGGGTCGCCCGTGCCGTCGGCCACGCGGACGGACAGCGCCACCCCGCGCTCGGCCGCCTGCGCCGTCTTGCCGCGCACGAGCGCCCGCACGACGGGATCCGCGTCCTCCGCCAACCCGCCCTCGGACGCGCGCCGATCCGTCTCGAGCTCCGACGCCGCGAGGTCGAGCGCCTCGCGCGGCCGCTCCAGCTCGATGAGCGACACGATCGTGTGCAGCCGGTTCGCGAACTCGTGCGTCTGCGCCCGCATGGCGTCCGAGAGGGTCCGGAGCGTCGCGAGCTCGCCCGACAGGCGCTGGATCTCCGTCCGGTCGCGCAGCGTCGTCACCGTCCCGAGCCGCGCCGCGCTCCCGGTGCGTCCGGTGGGCAGCGCGGGCCGCTGCGTCACGACGAGCACGCGCCCGCTGGGCAGGTGCACGACCTCGTCGGCCGTCCTCCCGTCGACGAGCAGCCGCTCGATGGCCGGCGGCAGGCCCAGCGTGCGGATCCCCACCGGCCCGGCAGCCGGATCCAGCTCGAGGTCGAGTAGCTCGGCCGCCTGGTCATTGTGGAGCACGAGCCGCCGGTCGCGGTCGACGAGCACGATCCCCTCGCCGACCGAGTGCAGCACCGACTCGTAGTACGCGAGCATGCGCGCCATCTCCTCGGGTCCGAGGCCCCACGTGGTCCGCTCGAGCGACCGGCTGAGGAGCACGGCGCCGGCCGCGAGCAGGAGCGCCAGCGCCGCGACCGTGCCCACGAGTCCCGGGATTTTGGCGCCGAGCACCTCGGTGACGCGCTCCACAGTGACGCCGGCGGCGACCAGCCCCACGATGCCGCCGTCCGCGTCGCGCACGGGGACGACGGCGCGCACGCTCGGCCCGAGCGTCCCGGTGAAGGTCTCGGTCATCGAGCGGCCGGCGAGCGCGGGTCCGGTGGTGCCGAGGTACCTGCGGCCGATCTCGTCGGGGTCGGGGTGGGTCACGCGGACGGTGTCGCGGTCCATGATCGTGACGAAGTCGACCCCGGTGTCGCGCGTCACGTCGAGCGAGTAGTCGAGGAGGGCGCCCGTGGGATCCGCGGATGCGAGCCCCTCGGCCACCCGCGGCGAGTCGGCCACGGTGGTCGCGACGGCGAGGCTCCGGTCGGCCGCCGCCTGCTCGGCGCGCTGCCGCGAGTCCGACCACAGGGCCGCGGTGGCGACCAGGGCGACCAGCAGCAGGATCGCGAGCTGGACGACCAGCAGCCGCGCGGCGATCCCGCGGGGGAGGCCCATTCGCAGGCGTCCCGTCCGCGGGCGGCGCGTGCGGCGGGGCCGGTCGGCGAGCGCGCGTCGCGCCATGCTGCCTCCTCGCGTCCGCGGCCGGCACCCGGCAGGAACATTATGAACACAACGCCGGAGCGCTCCCACGCGTGGGCCATCCTGGCGGAGTCCGCCTGCCGCACCCGTGCGCCGGCGCCGCTCACGAGACAAGGACGTCCCATGACCAACCCCATCGCCGCGCTCCGTCGCCTGGACCGGCAGCACTACCTCTACATCGCGGTCATCATCGCGGTGCTCCTCGGCATCACCGTCGGGCTCGTCGCCCCCGACGTGGGCGTGGCCCTGAAGCCCATCGGCGACGCGTTCGTCGCCCTCATCAAGATGATGATCGCGCCGATCATCTCCTGCACCATCGTCCTCGGCGTCGGCTCGGTCGCGAAGGCCGCGACGGTCGGCCGCGTCGGCGGGATCGCGCTCCTCTACTTCATCGTCATGTCGACCTTCGCGCTCGCGATCGGCCTCGTGGTGGGCAACCTCATCCACCCGGGCGACGGCCTCGACCTCAGCGGCCTGCGCGCTCCGGCCGGCTCGACGGAGGCCACGGGCGAGACGGACTTCCTCCTCTCGATCATCCCAACGTCCCTGCTGTCGTCGCTCACTTCGGGCAGCATCCTGCAGACGCTGTTCGTGGCGCTGCTCGTCGGCTTCGCGCTGCAGCAGCTGGGGAAGCGCGGCGAGCCCGTGCTCGAGGGGATCCGGAACATCCAGATCCTCGTGTTCCGCATCCTCAGCATGGTGATGTGGGTGGCCCCGGTCGGCGCGTTCGGCGCCATCGCGGCGGTCGTCGGCGCCACCGGGTTCCAGGCGGTCATCAGCCTCGCGACCCTCATGATCGGCTTCTACATCACGTGCGCGCTGTTCATCGTCGTCGTCCTCGGCTCGCTGCTGTGGCTCGTCGCCCGCATCAGCATCTTCAAGCTGATGCGGTACCTGGGCCGCGAGTACCTGCTCATCGTGTCCACGTCCTCCTCCGAGGTCGCGCTGCCCCGGCTCATCGCGAAGATGGAGCACGTGGGCGTCTCGAAGCCCGTCGTCGGCATCACGGTGCCCACGGGCTACTCGTTCAACCTCGACGGCACGGCCATCTACCTCACGATGGCGTCGCTGTTCATCGCGAACGCGCTCGGCAGCCCCCTGGCGCTCGGCGAGCAGGTCTCGCTGCTGGTCTTCATGATCATCGCGTCCAAGGGCGCCGCGGGCGTCACCGGCGCCGGCCTCGCGACCCTCGCGGGCGGCCTGCAGTCGCACCGGCCGGACCTCGTGGACGGCGTCGGCCTCATCGTCGGCATCGACCGGTTCATGTCGGAGGCCCGCGCCCTCACGAACTTCACCGGCAACGCGGTCGCCACGCTCCTCGTCGGCACGTGGACGCGCGGCATCGACGCCGACCGCGTCGCCCTCGTCCTCGGCGGAGGCGACCCCTTCGACGAGAAGAGCATGGGCACCGAGCACGAGGCCGAGCTGAAGGCCCCGGCGGAGGCCCTGGAGGCCGACGTCACGCGCGCAGGCGACCTCGGCGACGAGCCGCGCACCTCCACCCGCTGACCCGGACCGGGGCCACGCCCGGGTGCCGCCCACCGTGGTCCCGGCCGTGTCCGATCCGTTACGCTGTCAGGTCACAGGAGGTACGACCATGGATGGACGCGAAGAGGGTCACGGCGCCACGCGCGTGCCCGAGCAGTACACGAGCACGGACACCACGGCGACCTTCCGCGATGAGCTCGGGGCAGCGCTCGCCGGCCTCGACGGCGCCGTCTCCGCCGAGGAGAAGGACGCCGTCACGGCGCTCCCGTCGGGATCCGCCCTCCTCGTCGTCCGCCGCGGCCCCAACCAGGGCGCGCGCTTCCTCCTCGACGCCGACGTGACGGTGGCCGGCCGCCACCCCGACGCCGACATCTTCCTCGACGACGTCACCGTGTCCCGCCGGCACGCGGAGTTCGTGCGCCAGGGCACGTCGTTCCAGGTCAAGGACCTCGGCTCGCTCAACGGCACCTACTTCGACGGCGTGCGGATCGACACCGCGCTCCTCCAGGACGGCGCGGAGGTGCAGGTCGGCAAGTTCCGCCTCACGTTCTACGCATCCCGCACCGACCTCGTCGGCCGGACCGCCGAGTAGTGCCGGCGTCCGCCGCCCGGTCGACGCCAGCCCGCACCCCCGGTCTCCTCAGCATCGGGCAGGTGCTGGCGCGCCTCACGCCGGAGTTCCCCGATCTCACCAACAGCAAGGTCCGCTTCCTCGAGGAGCAGGGACTCGTCCAGCCGTCCCGCACGGAGTCCGGCTACCGCAAGTTCAGCCCCGCCGACGTCGAGCGCCTCCGCACCGTCCTCGGGATGCAGCGGGACCACTACCTCCCGCTCAAGGTCATCCGCTCCTACCTGCACGACCTCGACGCCGGGCTCTCGCCCGCGCTCCCCGGCGGCGCGCCCGTCCCCTCCGTCTCCATGCTCGACCAGGAGCGCCGCTACAGCCGTGCCGAGCTCGTGCGCGAGTCCGGCGCCACCGCCTCGCTCCTCGGCGACGCCATCACGGCCGGCGTGCTCATGCCCGCCGAGGCGTACGGCGAGGAGGCGCTGCAGGTGATGCGCGCGCTCGTCGAGCTGCAGCGCACCGGCATCGAGCCGCGCCACCTCCGCGGCTTCCGCCAGGCGGCGGAGCGCGAGCTGAGCCTCATCGAGTCGGCCCTGGTGCCCGTGTCCCGCCGCCGCGACGCGTCCAGCCGCGCGCACGCCGCGGAGCTGGCGCGCGAGATCGCCACGCAGCTCGAGGTCGTCCGGGGGAGCCTCATCCGGTCCGCGCTCGGCCGGCTCTCGTCCTGAGATCGCGCTCGCGGGGACGGGCGCGGCCGGTAGGCTGACGTGTCCGCACGGGGACGTCCGCACGCCGGACGGATCCGTCGGGACCGGTCGATGCGCACCCCCGACGGGGGCGCGGCGGAGGGCCGGGACGACACGCCGGGCGCTTCCGCCGGATGTCGTTGATCGGGCCCGCGGGCCCCGCTACCGTGAGAACACGATCCCGACGAACCGACCCGAGCAGCGCGCGAACCCCACCGGGGCGAGCGCTGAGGGGTGGAAGGCAGAACGATGAGCGACTCCACCCCGGACTCCGGGCGCTACGACCTCGGTCTGCTCTTCACCGACGGCCTCCCCGAGATGGACGCGAGCGCGGGCTACCGCGGCGCCGTCGCCGCCCGGGCCGCGGGGATCACCTACCGCCAGCTCGACTACTGGGCCCGCACCGGCCTCGTCGAGCCCACCGTCCGCGGGGCCTCCGGCTCCGGCACGCAGCGCCTCTACGGCTTCCGCGACATCCTCGTCCTCAAGCTCGTCAAGCGCCTCCTCGACACCGGCATCTCCCTGCAGCAGATCCGCACCGCCGTGAACCAGCTCCGCGAGTCCGGCGTCGTCGACCTCGCGCAGACCACCCTCATGAGCGACGGCGCCAGCGTCTACCTCTGCACCAGCAACGACGAGGTCATCGACCTCGTCAGCCGCGGCCAGGGCGTCTTCGGCATCGCCGTCGGCAAGGTCCTCCGCGAGGTCGAGCACTCCCTCGTCGAGATCGACACGCAGACCGTTGACCCCACCGACGAGCTGGCTGCCCGCCGCGCCGTCAAGGCGTCCTAGGCCGGACGCCCGCTCCACCCGCCGACGCCCCGCCTCGGGCAGCGGCACGGGTCGCCCGCGAGCTGGGCGCGCAGCGGGGTCGTTCCCGTTCATCGGTGCGCGATCAGGGCCTCATCCGAGAGGGGGCCGAGCGCATCCGCCTCGGACGATGAACGCCGCCCCTCGAGGAGGAGCGGCGTCCGGGGAGCGAGCGGATCAGCGCGCGGCGTTCTCCGCGTAGTCGCCGATCTTCGCCGTGCGCATGATGCGCTCGAGCAGCTGGTCGAAGTTGCGCGCCATCTCCTGCGCGCTCTCGCCGGGCCACACGTGCAGCGGCTTGGCAGCACCCTGCGCCTGCTGGAGCGACGTGCGCTCGGGGAGCTGCGGGCTCAGCACGAGCGGGCCGAACATGTCGCGGAGCTCCTTGATGCGGAACTGGTGCTCCAGCGACTGGACGCGCGCGCGATTGACGATGATGCCGAGGGGCTGCAGGCGCGGCGAGAGGCCGCGGCGGATCTCCTCGATCGCGCGGAGCGCCCGGTCAGCCGCGGCGACGGAGAAGAGGCCGGGCTCGGTGACCACGGTGACCCGGTCGCTGGCCGCCCACGCGGTGCGCGTGAGGGCGTTGAGGGAGGGCGCGCAGTCGATGAGCACGAGGTCGTAGTCGGCCTCGACGTTGGCGAGCGCCTCCTCGAGCTTCCAGATGTCGCGGATGCTGGGGTGCGGGCCGTCGAAGTTGATGGCCGACGGGCTGCCGATCATGACGTCGATGGTGCCGGAGCGGCCCTTGGTCCAGCCGCTCGGCGCGATGGCCGCGCGGACGATCTTCTCCTTGGGCGAGGCGAGGACGTCGGCCACGTTGAGGTGGCCGGCGACCTGGATGTCCATGCCCGTGGACACGTCGGCCTGCGGATCGAGGTCGACCACGAGGGTCCTCAAGCCGCGGGAGAAGGCGGCGGACGCCAGTCCCAGGGTCACTGTGGTCTTTCCCACGCCCCCCTTGAGGGAGCTGACGCTCAGTACATGCACGTGGGAAAGGCTACCGTCGATACTCTGGGAAGACCTAAACGCGTGGGTCCCGAAGCCCCCTCGACGGAAGGCCCCGCCATGTTCGAGAAGATCCTCGTCGCCAATCGCGGGGAGATCGCGATCCGCGCGTTCCGCGCCGCCGTCGAGCTCGGCGCCCGCACCGTGGCGGTCTATCCGCACGAGGACCGGCACTCGCAGCACCGCCTCAAGGCCGATGAGGCGTACCTGAACCGCGAGGAGGGCCACCCCGTCCGGGCGTACCTCGACGTCGACGAGATCATCCGCGTGGCGCTCGAGTGCGGCGCCGACGCCATCTACCCGGGCTACGGGTTCCTGTCCGAGAACCCCGACCTCGCGCGCGCGGCGGCCGCCAACGGGATCGTCTTCATCGGCCCCGACGCCGGCGTGCTGGAGATGGCCGGCAACAAGGTCACGGCGAAGGAGCACGCGACCGCCGCCGGCGTCCCCGTGCTCGCGTCGACGCCGCCGTCGACCGACGTGGGGCTGCTGCTCGAGCAGGCCGAGGGGATCGGGTTCCCGATCTTCGCCAAGGCCGTCGCGGGCGGCGGCGGTCGCGGCATGCGGCGCGTGGAGCGCCCGGAGGACCTCGAGGAGGCGCTGCGGGCCGCGATGCGCGAGGCGGACAGCGCCTTCGGTGACCCGACCATGTTCCTCGAGCAGGCCGTCCTCCGGCCCCGGCACATCGAGGTGCAGATCCTCGCCGACGCCACGGGGGAGACCGTGCACCTCTTCGAGCGCGACTGCTCGGTGCAGCGCCGGCACCAGAAGGTCGTGGAGATCGCGCCGGCGCCGAACCTGGATCCGGCGATCCGCGACGCCATGCACGCGCACGCCGTCGCGTTCGCCCGGAGCATCGGCTACGTGAACGCCGGCACGGTCGAGTTCCTGCTCGACACCGACGGGCCGCGCGCCGGGCAGCACGTCTTCATCGAGATGAACCCGCGCATCCAGGTCGAGCACACGGTGACCGAGGAGGTCACCGACGTGGACCTGGTGCAGTCGCAGATGCGCATCGCGGCGGGGGAGTCACTCGCCGAGCTGGGCCTCCGCCAGGACGCGATCGTGCTGCGCGGCGCGGCGCTGCAGTGCCGCATCACGACCGAGGACCCCGCGCAGGGCTTCCGGCCGGACACCGGCAAGATCACGACCTACCGCTCGCCGGGCGGCGGCGGGATCCGCATCGACGGCGGCACGGTCGCGACCGGCGCGCAGATCAGCCCCCACTTCGACTCGATGCTCGCGAAGCTCACCTGCTGCGGGCGCGACTTCCCGGCGGCCGTGACGCGTGCCAAGCGCGCGCTGGCCGAGTTCCGGATCCGCGGCGTCTCCACCAACATCCCGTTCCTCCAGGGCGTGCTCGACGACCCGGACTTCCAGGCGGGCGACATCAGCACGTCCTTCATCGACGAGCGGCCGGGACTCGTGCGCAGCAACGTGTCCAAGGACCGCGGCACGAAGATCCTCAACTGGCTCGCCGACGTCACCGTCAACCAGCCGAACGGGCCGCGCACCGCGGTCGTCCGGCCCGCCGACAAGCTGCCCGACGTCGACCTCCGGCTGCCGGCGCCCGCCGGATCCCGGCAGCGGCTCCTCGAGCTCGGGCCGCGCGGCTTCGCCGACGCCCTCCGCGCGCAGACCGCCCTCGCGGTCACCGAGACGACGTTCCGCGACGCCCACCAGTCGCTGCTCGCCACCCGCGTGCGCACCCGCGACCTGGTGGCGGTCGCCCCGTACGTCGCCCGCACGACGCCCGAGCTCCTCTCGGTGGAGGCGTGGGGCGGCGCCACCTACGACGTCGCGCTGCGCTTCCTCGGCGAGGACCCGTGGGAGCGGCTCGCGTCGCTGCGCGAGGCGCTGCCGAACGTCGCGATCCAGATGCTGCTGCGCGGCGCCAACACCGTCGGCTACACGCCGTACCCCACGGAGGTCACCGACGCGTTCGTGCAGGAGGCGGCCGCGACCGGCGTCGACGTGTTCCGGATCTTCGACGCCCTCAACGACGTCGAGCGGATGCGGCCCGCCATCGACTCCGTGCTCGCCACCGGCACCACGGTCGCGGAGGTCGCCCTCTGCTACACGGGCAACCTGCTCGATCCGGCCGAGGACCTCTACACGCTCGACTACTACTTGCGGCTCGCCGAGCGCAGCGTGGCCGCCGGGGCGCACATCCTCGCGATCAAGGACATGGCGGGGCTCCTCCGGCCGGCCGCCGCCGAGCGCCTCGTCACCGCGCTCCGCCGCGAGTTCGACCTGCCCGTGCACGTGCACACGCACGACACCGCGGGCGGCCAGCTCGCGACCCTGCTCGCCGCGAGCCGCGCGGGGGCCGACGCGGTCGACGTGGCGAGCGCGCCCATGTCGGGCACCACGAGCCAGCCGTCGGCGTCCGCGCTCGTCGCGGCCCTCGCCGACACCGAGCGCGACACGGGCCTCTCGCTCGACGCGGTGAGCGACCTCGAGCCGTACTGGGAGGCGGTCCGCCGCCTCTACCGGCCGTTCGAGTCCGGGCTCGCCGGCCCGACGGGTCGCGTGTACCGGCACGAGATCCCGGGCGGGCAGCTGTCCAACCTCCGGCAGCAGGCCATCGCGCTCGGCCTCGCGGACGACTTCGAGCTCATCGAGGAAATGTACGCCGCGGCCGACCGGATCCTCGGGCGCATCCCCAAGGTCACGCCGTCGTCCAAGGTGGTCGGCGACCTCGCCCTCCAGCTGGCCGCCGCGAAGGCCGACCCCGCCGACTTCGAGCGGAACCCGCAGGACTACGACATCCCCGACTCCGTGGTCGGCTTCATGGCGGGCGAGCTCGGCGACCTGCCGGGTGGCTGGCCCGAGCCGTTCCGCACGCGCGTCCTCCAGGGCCGTGACGTGCGCATCGGCGTCACGCCGCTGTCCGCCGAGGACCGCGCCGCGCTCCAGGTGCCGGGCGCCGCGCGCCGCCGCACCCTGAACCACCTCCTGTTCCCGCAGTCGACGGAGCAGTTCGAGACCATCCGCGAGCTGTTCGGCGACCTCTCCGTGCTCGACACGGACGACTACCTGCACGGCCTCCGGCCGGGGCAGGAGCACGCGGTGCGGATCAGCCGGGGCGTCGAGGTCCTCATCGGCCTCGAGGCCGTGGGCGACGCCGACGAGTCGGGCATGCGCACCGTGATGGTCGTGATGAACGGTCAGCTCCGCCCCGTGTTCGTGCGCGACCGCGGCATCGCCGTGCCCACGACCGCGGCCGAGCGCGGCGACCCGGCGAAGCCCGGCCACGTGTCGGCGCCGTTCTCCGGCGTCGTCACGCTGAAGGTCGAGGAGGGCCAGGTCGTCGCCGCCGGGCAGCCGGTCGCGTCGATCGAGGCGATGAAGATGGAGGCGGCCATCACGTCGCCCGTCGCGGGACGCGTCGCGCGCCTCGCGGTGCCGACCACCCAGCAGGTCGACGCGGGCGACCTGCTCGTCGTCGTCGAGCAGTAGGAGATGAGCCACGAGATGACCGACACCCCGCAGGACCAGCGCTACGACCTCGTGATCGTGGGGGCCGGATCCGGCAACTCGATCGTCGACGAGCGCTTCGCCGACCAGCGCGTGCTGCTCGTCGACGACGGCGAGCACTTCGGCGGCACGTGCCTCAACGCGGGCTGCATCCCCACGAAGATGCTCGTGCACGTGGCGGACGTCGCCGCGGGGACACAGGATGGTGCGGCCCTCGGGATCCGCGCGTCGGTGGACGCCGTCGACTGGCCCGCCATCAGCGCGCGCGTCTTCGGTCGCATCGACGCCATCAGCGAGGGCGGCCGCGAGTGGCGCGAGAGCGGCTCGGAGAACGTCACGCTGCTGCGCGAGAGCGTCGGCTTCGAGTCTCCCGGCGTGCTCGTCTCGGCGAGCGGCCAGCGGATCGTCGCCGACCGCGTCGTGCTCGCGGCCGGCTCCCGCCCCCGCCCGCTGCAGGCCGTCTACGCACCCGACCCGGCCATCCACGACTCCGACTCGATCATGCGCATCGCCCAGCTCCCCACGTCGCTCCTCATCGTGGGCGGCGGCTACGTGGCGGCCGAGTTCGCGCACGTCTTCAGCCACCTCGGCGTGCACGTGACGCAGGTCGCCCGATCCGCGCACCTCCTGGGCAACCTCGACGCCGACGTCTCCACGCGCTTCACCACGCTCGCGCGCACGCAGTGGGACGTCATCACCGACTGCGAGGTCGAGGAGATCGAGCGGGACGGCGACGTGCTCCGGTCACGGCTCGCCTCGGGCCACCTCGTCGAGACGGAGGCCGTGCTCGTCGCCCTCGGCCGCGTCCCCAACACCGACACGCTCGCCGTCGCGAACGCCGGCTACGACCTGCACGACGACGGCCGCATCGTGGTCGACGACCGGCAGCGCGTGCTCGCGGGCGGCGAGCCGGTGCCCGGCGTCTTTGCGCTCGGCGACATCAGCGCCGACCACCAGCTCAAGCACGTCGCCAACCACCAGGCCCGCGTGGTCCAGCACAACCTGCTGCACCCGGAGGACCTCATCGGGGGAGCGCCGGGGCCTGCGCCGCAGGCGGTCTTCTCCCGCCCGCAGATCGGCTCCTTCGGGCTCACCGAGGCGGAGGCGCGCGCGGCGGGACCCGTCGTCACCGTCGAGCAGCCCTACTCGTCCACGGCCTGGGGCTGGGCGCTCGAGGACACGACGTCGTTCTGCAAGCTCGTGGTGGATCCGCGCGACGGCGGCACCCTCCTCGGCGCGCACATCATCGGCTCGGACTCCGCGGCGCTCATCCAGCCGCTCCTCATGGCGGCGAGCCTCGGCCACCCGGTCACCGGTCTCGCCCGGGCGCAGTACTGGCCGCACCCGGCCGTGACGGAGATCGTCGAGAACGCGCTGCTCGCCGCCGAGTCCGCGGTGGCCGACTGGGCACGGGAGAATGGTGGGGGCGACGCGCCCGCGGGGGCCGGTCGATCCTGAGCCGCCGCCCGACCAGGACCCACGGAAGCAGAGAATGACTGAACGACAGATCCGCCTGTTCGGCGATCCGGTGCTGAAGACCGTCTCCTCGGAGATCCACGAGATCGACGACGGCGTGCGCGCCCTGGTCGAGGACCTCCTCGACAGCGTGCGACCGGACGGCCGCGCCGGGGTCGCCGCCGCGCAGATCGGCGTCAACCTCCGGGCCTTCAGCTACAACGTCGGGCCGGCGTTTGGCTACGTCCTCAACCCCGTCATCGAGGAGCTCCGCGGCGAGGCCGTGCTGGTCGACGAGGGCTGCCTCTCGGTGCCGGGCCTCTGGTTCCCCACCATGCGCCACCCCGAGGCCGTCATCTCGGGGCTCGACCTCGACGGGAAGCCCGTCCGCATCGAGGGCACGGGCGTCCTCGCGCAGGCCTTCCAGCATGAGGTCGACCACCTCGACGGCCTCGTCTACCTCGACCGGCTCGACAAGCAGCGCCGCCGCGAGGCCATGAAGCAGGTCCGCGAGTCCGACTGGTTCTGACGACCGCCCGACGGCCCGCGCGTGCGCGGGCCGTCGTCGTCCGTCAGTGGACCAGCGAGTGGCCCTCGGTGGTCGGGGCCGCCTCGTAGATCCGTGTGATCACGTCGGCGAAGGCGTCGAGCACCACCTGGCGCTTGATGCTGAGCTTCGGCGTGAGGTGCCCGGCCGCCTCGGTGAGCTCCACCGGCAGCACGACGAACTTCCGGATGGACTCCGCGCGCGAGACCGTGGCGTTGGCTGCGTCGACGGCCCGCTGCACCTCGGCGAGCACGGCCGGGTTCTGCGACGCCTGCTCGAGCGTCATCGAGGGGTCCTGCCCGTTGTTGCCGAGCCAGACCTTGAGCATCTCGGGATCCAGCGTGATGAGCGCCGAGATGAACGGCCGCCGGTCGCCCGCCACCACCACCTGCCCGACGAGCGGGTTCGCCCGGATGGGGTCCTCGAGCGCGGCCGGGGCGACGTTCTTGCCGCCGGCCGTGACGATGATCTCCTTCTTGCGACCCGTGATCGTGAGGTACCCGTCGGCGTCGTAGCTGCCGAGGTCGCCCGTGCGGAACCAGCCGTCGTCGAAGACCGCCGCGGTCGCCTCCTCGTCCTGCCAATACCCGTCGAAGACGTTGACGCCCTTGACCTCGATCTCGCCATCGTCCGTGATCCGCGTCGAGACCCCGGGGAGCGCCGGTCCGACGGTGCCGATCCGGAAGCCTTTGACCAGGTTCACGCTCACGGGCGCCGTGGTCTCGGTGAGGCCGTAGCCCTCGAGGATCGTGAGGCCGAGCGACCGGTAGAAGTGGCCGAGCCGGAGGCCGAGGGGCGCGGATCCGCTGACGGCGAAGCGCACCCGCCCGCCCATCGCCTGCCGGATCTTGGAGTAGACGAGCGCGTCGAAGAGCTTGTACTGCAGCTTCAGCGCGAGCGGCACGGAGCCGGCGTCCACGGCGACCGAGTGCGCGTACGCGACCTCGGCGGCCTTCCGGAAGACCTTCCCGCGGCCCGCGCCCTCGGCCTTCTGCTCCGAGGAGTTGTAGACCTTCTCGAAGACCCGCGGCACCGCGAGCAGGAACGTCGGCTTGAAGGACGCGAGCGCGGGCAGCAGCTGCATGGTGTCGGCCTGGTGCCCGGTCTTCACGCCGGCCTGCACGTTGAGGATCGAGATGAAGCGCGCGAACACGTGCGCCGTCGTGATGAAGAGCAGCGTCGAGGCGCCGACCTGCACGACCTCCTCCATCGCCACCTCGGCGTTGCGCGAGAGCTCGACGAAGTTCGCGTGCGTGAGGATGCAGCCCTTCGGTCGGCCGGTGGTGCCCGACGTGTAGATCAGTGTCGCCATGTCCGAGCCGACCGCGATGTTCCGGCGACGCTCGATCTCGGCGTCCGGCACGTCGACGCCCTGCTCGGCGGGCTTGCCCAGGTCGCCGAGGTCGATCTGCCAGACGCGGCGGACCGCGGGCAGCTCCGGGTGCACCTCGTCGAAGCGCGCGAAGTGGTCGGCCGACTCGAGGATCATCGCGACCGCGCCGGAGTCCTGCATGTTCCAGTGCACCTGGCCGGGGGAGGAGGTCTCGTAGACGGGGACGAGGACGGCTCCGGCGAAGAAGACCGCGAAGTCGACGAGCGTCCACTCGTAGCGCGTCCGGCACATCATCCCGATGCGCTCGCCCGGCTCGATCCCGGCGGAGACCAGGCCCTTGGCGAGGGCGACGACCTGGCGGTGGAACTCGGCCGCCGAGACGTCGCTCCAGCCCCCGTCCCCGTCCGGCAGCGCGAACAGCGGGGCGTCGGGGCTCGTGCGCACCCGGTGCACCAGGACGTCGGTGATGTTGTCGTCGGGTCTCGCCTCGACGACGGCGGGCATGGTGTGCTGTTCCACGGCAACTCCCTCGGTACCGGAAATGGATGTGGTCAGCTTATCGGCGGCGCCCTCCCGGGCGCTCGTCCCCGGTCGGGGGCGTCCGGCGCGTCAGTAGGATCGACTGGCGAGACAGAGGGAAGGGCCCGCGGAGTGCATGCAATAGGGATCGACATCGGCGGGACGAAGATCGCGGGAGCCGTGGTCGACGAGCTCGGCGTCATCGCGGCGGAGGAGCGCACGCCCACCGAGGCGGGTAGCCCGGACGCGATAGTCGAGGCCGTCGTCGGCATGGTCGAGTGGCTCCGCGCCCAGCACCCGGACGTCGTCGCGGTCGGCGTGGCGGCGGCCGGCTTCATCGACGCCGCGCAGTCCACCGTCTACTACGCCCCGAACATCAACTGGCGCAACGAGCCGGTGCGCGAGAAGCTGCGCGGCCGGATCGACCTCCCCATCGTCATCGAGAACGACGCGAACGCCGCCGGCTGGGCCGAGTTCCGCTACGGCGCGGGCCGGCTGGTCAGCGACATGGTCACCCTTACCATCGGCACGGGCGTGGGCGGCGCGATCGTCGCCGACGACCGGCTCTTCCGCGGCGGCTTCGGCGCGGGCGCCGAGCTCGGCCACATGCGGGTGGTGCCGGACGGCCTGCCCTGCGGGTGCGGCGCCCGCGGCTGCATCGAGCAGTACGGATCCGGTCGCGCGCTCCTGCGCACCGCCGACGAGCTGGCCGACCTCGGCGGCACGCACGGCGAGGGCCTCGCCGCCCGCCGTCGCGAGGTGGGCGCGCTCACCGGACACGACGTCAGCGACCTCATCCAGGCCGGCGATCCCGGCGCGCTCCTCGCCCTCCGCCGCCTCGGCGGCTGGCTCGGCGAGGCGGCCGCGAGCATCGGCGCGATCCTCGACCCGCAGATGTTCGTCATCGGCGGCGGCGTCGCGCAGGCGGGCGACCTCCTGCTCGACCCGATCCGCGAGGCGTACCTCGCCCACCTCCCGGCCCGCGGCTACCACCCGGAGCCCGAGTTCCGGATCGCCGAGCTCGTCAACGACGCCGGCGTCGTGGGCGCCGCAGACCTCGCCCGCCTGCACGCCGCCGCGCTCACCCACGGAGCCTGACCTCGCCGGCGTCGCCCTGCCGGGTCACGGGCCCGCGTCCGCCTATGCTGGATGCGACCCCACCCGGAAGGTGACCGACGATGTTCTACTGGTTCATGAAGAACCTGGTCGCCGGACCCCTCCTCCGGAGCACGTTCCGGCCCTGGGTCACCGGGATCGAGAACATCCCCGCCAAGGGCGGCGTGATCCTCGCGAGCAACCACCTGTCGTTCATCGACTCGGTCTTCCTGCCGCTGCTGGTCGACCGCAACCTCGTCTTCCTCGCCAAGAGCGACTACTTCACGGGCACCGGCCTCAAAGGCTGGGCCACGAAGATGTTCTTCACGGCCACCGGCATGCTCCCCATCGACCGCTCCGGCGGCAAGGCATCCGAGGCGTCGCTCAACACGGGCCTCCGTGTCCTGGCCGAGGGCCGCATGCTCGGCATCTACCCCGAGGGCACGCGTAGCCCCGACGGCCGGATGTACCGCGGGCGCACGGGCGTCGCCCGGATGATCCTCGAGGGCGACGTCCCCGTCGTCCCGATCGCGATGATCGACACCGAGAAGATCATGCCCATCGGCACCCGCATCCCGAAGGTCCGCCGGATTGGTGTGGTCATCGGCGAGCCGCTAGATTTCAGTAGGTTCGCCGGCCTCGAGGGAGACCGCTTCATCCTCCGCTCCATCACCGACGAGATCATGTACGAGCTCTCGAGGCTGAGCGGCCAGGAGTACGTCGACGTCTACGCGACCTCGGTCAAGGAGAAGCGCGCGAGCGCGTCCCGCTGACCGACGCCCGCACCGCCTCCACCGCGCACCACGCGCACGACACGAACCGGGATCCCACCGTGGCCTCTGAGCACCTCGTCCCCGCCCATCCCGACGTCCTCGCCGGCCTCGACCACTGGCGCACGCTCGAGGTCAAGCAGCAGCCGCAGTGGCCGGACGCCGCCGCCGTCCACGCCGCGTCCGCCGAGATCGCGCTGCTGCCGCCCCTGGTCTTCGCCGGCGAGGTCGACCTGCTGCGCTCGCGCCTCGCCGCTGCAGCCGACGGACGCGCGTTCCTCCTGCAGGGCGGCGACTGCGCCGAGACCTTCGCGGGCGCGACCGCCGACGCCATCCGCAACCGCGTGAAGACGGTGCTGCAGATGGCCGTGGTCCTCACGTACGGCGCAGCCATGCCCGTCGTGAAGATGGGCCGCATGGCCGGGCAGTTCGCCAAGCCGCGCTCGAGCGACACCGAGACGCGCGGCGACCTCACGCTGCCCGCGTACCGCGGTGACATCGTCAACGGCTACGACTTCACGCCCGAGTCGCGCGCGGCGGATCCTGCCCGACTCGTGAAGGGGTACCACACGGCCGCCTCGACGCTGAACCTCATCCGCGCCTTCACGCAGGGCGGCTTCGCCGACCTCCGCGAGGTGCACAGCTGGAACAAGGGCTTCGCCGCGAACCCCGCCAACCAGCGCTACGAGCAGCTCGCCCGCGACATCGACCGCGCCATCAAGTTCATGGAGGCCGCAGGCGCCGACTTCGACGACCTCAAGCGCGTCGAGTTCTACACCGGGCACGAGGGCCTCCTCATGGACTACGAGCGCCCCATGACGCGCATCGACTCGCGTACCGGCACGCCGTACAACACGTCGGCGCACTTCATCTGGATCGGAGAGCGCACGCGCGAGCTCGACGGCGCGCACGTTGACTTCCTCTCGCGCGTCCGCAACCCGCTGGGCGTCAAGCTCGGGCCGTCGACGACGCCGGAGACCGTGCACAAGCTCATCGAGAAGCTCGACCCGGAGCGGGAGCCCGGCCGCCTCACCTTCATCACGCGCATGGGCGCGGGGAGGATCCGCGACGCGCTGCCGCCCCTGCTCGAGGCGGTCAAGGCGTCGGACGCGAACCCGCTCTGGGTCACCGACCCCATGCACGGCAACGGCCTCACCACGCCCACCGGCTACAAGACGCGACGCTTCGACGACGTCGTCGACGAGGTGCAGGGCTTCTTCCAGGCGCACCGGGCGGCGGGCACGCACCCGGGCGGCATCCACATCGAGCTCACGGGCGACGACGTCACCGAGTGCCTGGGCGGATCCGAGCACATCGACGAGGCCACCCTCGCCACCCGCTACGAGTCGCTGTGCGACCCGCGGCTCAACCACATGCAGAGCCTGGAGCTCGCCTTCCTCGTCGCCGAGGAGCTGGCCGCCGCGCGCAGCTGATCCGACGGCACGACGATGCCCCGTCCCCTGGGCGGATTCTCGTGGTCCCCGCAACACCCTGAGTTCAGGGGGTTGCGGGGATCGTGGTTTCGGGTGAGTTGCGGCGGGAGTTCTTCGAGGTACTGGACCGGGTCGATGGCAGCATCA
>NZ_JAAVCB010000022.1:0-10409 GCF_014802555.1 Clavibacter sp.
CCGACGCGCTTGACCCCTTCATCGAGCACTACAACACTGAACGAATCCACTCAAGCCACGGGCTCACGCCCGCGGCCCGAGTGTCACCAACGTCATGACCCAGTACACCTAGCGCCGCGCCGCACGGATCACATCGCAGAGGGGCCGCATCCACCGGATGCGGCCCCTCCGTCACGCCCGGCTCCTGCTCCGGCCGGGTCGCGCGTCAGACGGCCGGCACGGGCACGACGGGTGCCCAGCCGGTGGCGCGCTCGACGATGCGCGCGAGCACCGCGGGCTCCGTGGTGTTCTCCGCGAGCCGGTTGGGCTTGCCCGCACCGTGGTAGTCGCTGGATCCGGTCACCTCGAGCCCGAACCGCTCCGCCAGCTCCGTGAGGCGCACGCGCGATGCGGGCGGGTTGTCCCGGTGCCGCACCTCGAGCCCGAAGAGCCCGGCCGCGACGAGCGCGGTCATGCGCGAGTCCGACAGCACGCGCTCGGGCCCGCGGGCGCCCGGGTGCGCCAGGACGGCCAGGCCGCCCGCCGCCGTGATCAGCTCGACGCCGAGGATCGGGTCCGGCGCGTAGTGCGGCCGGTAGTAGCCGCCCTGCCAGTGCAGGATGCACTCGAACGCGGCCGTGCGCGTGGGCACGTGCCCGCGCGCGACGAGCGCGTCGGCGATGTGGGGCCTGCCGATGGTGCTCCCGGGCGTGGTCTGCGCGAGCACGTCCGCCCAGGTGAGGTCGTAGTCGCGGGAGATGCGGCCGACCATGGCCTCGGCGCGGGTCATGCGCTCGGAGCGGACGCGCGCGGTCATCGCGGCGAGGTCGGCGTCCTCGGGATCGAAGAGGTACGCGAGCACGTGCACGCTCGCGTACTCGAGCTGCGTGCTCATCTCCATGCCCGGGACGAGCGTGATGCCGTGCGCGAGGGCTGCGTCCGAGGCGTCGGCCCAGCCCGCGGTGGAGTCATGGTCGGTGAGCGCCACAGCGGACAGGCCCTGCGCGGCGGCCTGCGCCGCGAGCTCGACGGGGGTCTCGGTGCCGTCCGACACGGAGCTGTGCGTGTGCAGGTCGATGGGACCCTGCTGCTCCTCCGGCATCCCGCCATCCTACGCGGCGGTCCCCGGGGCCCCGGCCCGCCGGGCGCCCGCGGCGGCGCTCTCCCAGAGAGCCGCCATAGTGTGGTGGACGTCATGGGTCGGGTCGTCGGAGCAGCAGTCATCCTCATCACCGCGGCCTCCCTCCTCGTCATCACCTGGCCGCAGCTGCTGGGCCTGGAGCAGACGTACCTCGTCGCCCACGCCGTCGCCATCCGCGGGGGCCTCATCGCCGCGGCCGCCGCCGTGCTGGTGCTGACCCTCGTCCTCTGCCTCGCGATCCGCCCCGGCCGCCGTCTCCTCGGCAGCATCGCCGTGCTGCTCGTGGTCTTCATCGGCGCGAACTCGGCCGTGCTCGCCACGCGCGGACTCGGCGACACGGCGTTCCAGGAGGCGCAGGACGACGACGTCACCGTGCTCACGTGGAACACGCTCGGCGGCGCGACGGGCGCGCGCGCCGTCGCCGACCTCGCGATCGAGTCGGGCGCCGACGTCATCACGCTCCCCGAGACGCGCGAGGAGACCGGCGCGGAGATCGCAGTGCTCATGCGCGACGCGGGGCGTCCGATGCGGGTCCGCACCGCGGCCTTCGACGACGTGGCCGCGGCCCGCTCCACCACCATCCTCATCAGCGCGGCCTACGGCGACTACCGGCTCGACGAGTCGCGCGGCACCACGAGCGTCCTCCCCACGGTCATCATGGAGCCGGTCGACGGGAACGGCCCCGTGATCATGGCCGTGCACCCGGTCTCCCCCCATCCCCGAGCAGATGGACAACTGGCGCGCCGACCTCGCCTGGCTCGGCCAGCGCTGCGACGAGGGCAACGTGATCATCGCGGGCGACTTCAACGCGACGCTCGACCACATGAGCCGCTACGGCGGCACCCCCACCGAGCGCGGCCAGGTCACCGACCTCGGGCAGTGCGTGGACGCCGCGCGCGCCTCGGGCAACGGCGCCGTCGGCACCTGGCCCACGGGGGTCCCCGCGCTGCTCGGCACGCCGATCGACCACATCATGGCCACGCCCGGCTGGGCGGTCACGGGCTTGCGCGTCGTCGAGGACCGCGACGGCGCCGGCAGCGACCACCGGCCGGTGATCGCGCAGCTGACGCCGCTCCGCTGACCTTGCTCGGTCGACCCCGCTCCGCTGACCCGGCCCGTCCCACCCGGGTCCGTGCCGCGCGCAGGTGGGATGATCGTCGGATGGCCGAGAACACCGACACCGCGTCCGAGATCGCCCCCGCCGAGATCGCCGCCGATCCGGCAGCGCCCCTGGCGACGACCGAGACCGCGGCCCCCGTGGTCTCCGCTCCCGGATCCGGCGACGCGCCCGTCCCCCGCGCCACCTCCAACCGCAGCACCACTCCCGCGAGCACGGCCTTCAGCGACTTCGTGTCCACGAACTGGGCCGAGCGCGAGGAGGTCGACCCGCCGGCCCGCGAGCAGGCGCCCTTCGCCGCCGACCGCCGCCGCCGCCTCTCCGCCCTCCACGTCGGCACGCGCCTCGTGATCCCCGCCGGCCGCCTCAAGCAGCGCAGCAACGACACCGACTACCCGTTCCGCGCCCACTCGGCGTTCGCGCACCTGACCGGCTGGGGCGCCGACAGCGAGCCCGGCGCCGTGCTCGTCCTCGAGCCCGTGGCCGAGGGATCCGCCGCCGACGGATCCGCGCACGACGCCACCCTCTACTTCCGCGAGCGCGCCGGCCGCGACAGCGACGAGTTCTACGCCAACGCCGAGATCGGCGAGTTCTGGATCGGCCCGCGCCCCTCGCTCCGCCAGGTCGCGGCCGACCTGGGGATCGCGACCGCGCCCCTCGCCGACGTCGACGCCGCCATCGCCGCAGCAGGTCCCGTGCGCGTGATCCGCGAGGCCGACCCGGCCCTCGCCGCACGCGTCGACGAGGCCCGCGCGGGCGCCTCCTCCGGCTCCGACGGCGACGCGTCCGATCCCGCCGACGGCGACGCCCTCCTCGCCCGCGACACCTCCGAACTCCGCCTCATCAAGGACGAGTACGAGATCCGCCAGATGCGCGAGGCGGTCGACACCACCGGCCGCGGCTTCTCCGACGTGATCGCCGACATGCCGGCCGTCCTCGCGCACGCGCGCGGCGAGCGCGTCGTCGAGGGCGTCTTCAACGCGCGCGCCCGCGCCGACGGGAACGCGGTCGGCTACGACACCATCGCCGCCTCCGGCCCGCACGCCTGCATCCTGCACTGGACCCGCAACGACGGCCGCGTGGTGCCCGGCGACCTGATCCTCATCGACGCGGGCGTCGAGCTCGACAGCCTCTACACCGCCGACATCACCCGCACGCTCCCCGTCTCGGGCACGTTCACCGACGTGCAGCGCGAGGTCTACGAGGCCGTGCGCGAGGCCGCCGACGCCGCGCTGGCGATCGTGCGCCCCGGCATCCGCTTCCGCGAGGTGCACGCCGCCGCGATGGAGGTCATCGCGCGGAAGGCCGCCGACTGGGGCATGCTCCCCGTCACCGCGGAGGAGGCGCTCGAGGCCGACAACCAGCACCACCGCCGCTACATGGTCCACGGCACGAGCCACCACCTCGGCCTCGACGTGCACGACTGCGCGCAGGCCCGCCGCGACATGTACATCGACGGGATCGTCGAGGCCGGCATGGTCTTCACGATCGAGCCGGGCCTGTACTTCCAGCCCGACGACCTCACGGTGCCGGAGCGCTTCCGCGGCATCGGGGTGCGCATCGAGGACGACATCCTCGTCACGCGCGACGGGGCCGAGAACCTGTCGGCGGGCATCCCCCGCACGGCCGACGAGGTCGAGGCGTGGATGGCCGGACGGGCCTAGCCGCGGGGTGGATCCGGCGCGGCGGATCCACCGCGCGGCGGGCGCGACGCCCGGGGCTCAGGCCCCGGTCGCGCCCTGCTCGCCCACGGGCCGGTCGGTCGACGTCGGCGGCGCGGTCGGCTCGGGGGCGTCGGATCCGCCCGCCTCGGGCACGCGCTCCCCGTACGGGCCTACCGGTCGCGAGACGGGCGGCGCGGCCGGCGGCGTGACGACGGGCTCGCCGTAGACCGACGTGCCGACTCCCCCGATGCCGAGCACGTTCCGCGCGCGGTGCAGCGAGTCCGGATCCACGACCACCGAGTAGCTCGTGGCGGTGACCTGCATCACCGACGTGAAGTCACGGCGGCGGCGCGTGATGCTGTAGCTGACGATCCCGTAGATGGCGCCGAACCCCACGCCGATGATGACGGCGCCGACGACGAACGAGATGTTCGGCACGGGCGAGAAGAGGAACGTCACGAGGCCGAGGAAGAGTCCAAGCCACGCGCCGCTCGCCGCTCCCGCGACCGCGGCCCGGGCGGAGGTGAGCTTGCCCGTGACGCGCTCGACGCTCGTCAGCTCGTTGCCGACGATGCTCACCTGCGTCACCGGGAAGTCCGCCTCGGCGAGGGTGACCACCGCCTTCTGCGCCTCGTCGTAGGTCTCGTACGTGGCGACGGGCTCCCCCTTCGGCAGCTTCGGCATGTTGGCACGGGACGGGCGTCCGAGGAGGGGGTTGGTCACCGGTCCAGTGTTCCACGCCGGTGCCGGGCGGGCGCTGGGCGAGCGACTAGATTGACTCTGTGAGCGCCTCCCGAGTCTTCGTCGCCCGGCTCGCCGGGTGCAGCGTGTTCGACCCCGCAGGAGACCGCGTCGGACGCGTCCGCGACGTGCTCGTCGTCTACCGCAAGGACGATCCGCCGCGCGTCGTCGGCCTCATCGTCGAGATCCCCGGCAAGCGCCGCGTGTTCCTCTCCATCGGCCGCGTCACGAGCATCGGGTCGGGTCAGATCATCACCACCGGCCTCATCAACCTGCGCCGCTTCGAGCAACGCGGCGGCGAGGTGCGCGTCATCGCCGAGATCCTCGGTCGGCGCGTGAGCATGCGCGACGGATCCGGCACCGCCGTCATCGAGGACGTCGCGATCGAGGAGTCCGGCCAGGCCGAGTGGGAGGTCTCGCAGCTCTTCTGCCGCCGCCCGCGCACGAGCCCCTCCCCCTTCGCCAAGGGCGCGACCATCTTCGCCACGTGGGAGGAGGTCGCCGAGCTCCAGGACGACGGCGTCGCCCAGTCCGCCTCCCAGTTCCTCGCCGCCTACTCCGACCTGCTGCCCGCCGACCTCGCCAACACCCTGCTCGACCTGCCGCAGGCGCGCCGCCTGGAGGTCGCCGAGGAGCTGCCGGACGCCCGCCTCGCCGACGTGCTCGAGGAGATGCCGGAGTCGCAGCAGGTGGAGATCATGGCCACGCTCGACGACGACCGCGCGGCCGACGTGCTCGACCAGATGCAGCCGGACGACGCGGCCGACCTCATCGCGCAGCTCTCCGAGGAGCGCGGGGAGGCCCTGCTCGAGCTCATGCAGCCGGAGGAGGCCGACGACGTCCGCATGCTCCTCAGCTACGCGCCGGACACCGCGGGCGGCCTCATGACGACGGACCCCGTCATCGTCTCGGGCGATGCCACCGTCGCGGAGGGCCTCGCGCTCATCCGCCGCCACGAGCTCGCGCCCACGCTCGGCGCCGCGGTGTGCGTCACGCTGCCCCCGTACGAGCCGCCCACCGGCCGCTTCCTGGGCATGGTGCACTTCCAGCGGATGCTGCGCTACCCGCCGCACGAGCGCCTCGGGACGCTGCTCGACCAGGGCCTGGAACCCGTGCGCGCGGACACGAGCGCGGCCGAGGTGTCGCGCATCATGGCGAGCTACAACCTCGTCTCGGTGCCCGTGGTGGACGAGAACCACCGGCTGGTCGGCGTGGTCACCATCGACGACGTGCTCGACCACCTGCTGCCGGACGACTGGCGCAGCGCCGACGCGGAGCGCGAGACCCGCAAGCGCGCGACCGCCCGCTTCCACGGCACGGCCACGGCCGCCATCCCCACCGCAGGACCCGCACGAGGACGGAGGATCCCCCGTGGCACGGCAGAGTAACCGCGACGTCCGCCTGGACGCGCCCAAGGGCCTCCGCACGACGGTCCTCCCGATGCGCAACCGCGCGAGCCGCGACCGGTTCGGCCGCTTCACCGAGTCCATCGCCCGCGGCATGGGCACGCCGTGGTTCCTGGTGGGCCTCACGCTCTTCTGCGTGGCGTGGATCGGCTACAACACCTACGGGCCGGAATCCGCGCGCTTCGACTCGGCGGCGCTCGGCTTCACGGCGCTCACGCTGATCCTGTCGCTGCAGGCCTCGTACGCGGCACCGCTCATCCTGCTGGCGCAGAACCGGCAGGACGACCGCGACCGCGTGCAGATCGAGCAGGACCGCCAGCGGGCCGAGCGCAACGTGGCCGACGTCGAGTACCTCGCCCGCGAGGTCGTGTCGCTCCGCCTGCAGATGAAGGACGTCGCCTCGAAGGACTTCATCCGCGCGGAGCTGCGCCAGCTCCTCGAGGAGCTCGACCGGCGCGACGACCCCGAGGCGGACGACGCGGAGGGCGCGGGCAGCCGACGCACGCATGGCCGCTGAGGTCCCCGGGGCGGAGGCGCTGACGACGGAGGCGATCCGGCGGGCGCTCGCCCGCGTGGTGGATCCCGAGATCCGCCACCCCATCATCGAGCTCGACATGGTCTCCAACGTCCGCGTCGAGGACGGCGGCGTGGCCCACGTGGACATCGCCCTGACGATCGTGGGCTGCCCGGCTGCGACCTCCATCGAGCGCGACGTGCGCGAGACGGTCGAGGCCGTGCCCGGGGTCGCGCGCCTCGAGCTCACGGTCGGCGTCATGAGCCCGGAGCGGCGCCGCGCGCTCACCGAGCGCCTCCGCGGGCCGGCTGCCCAGCGCGGCGTCCCGTTCGGCCCGGACAGCCTCACGCGCGTCTACGCGGTGACGAGCGGCAAGGGCGGCGTCGGCAAGTCCACGCTCACCGCCAACCTCGCGGTCGCGCTCGCGGCGAAGGGCCTCGCGGTGGGCCTCGTCGACGCGGACGTGCACGGCTTCTCGATCCCGGGGATCCTCGGCCTGGTCGACGCGGACGGACGCACGGCCCAGCCCACGCGCGTCGGCGACATGATCCTGCCGCCCGTCGCCCACGGCGTGAAGGTCATCTCGATCGGCATGTTCCTCGATCCCGACGCCACCGGCGGCACGGCCGTCTCCTGGCGCGGGCCGATGCTGCACCGCACGATCCAGCAGTTCCTCACCGACGTCTTCTTCGGCGACCTCGACGTGCTCCTGCTCGACCTGCCGCCCGGCACCGGGGACGTCGCCATCACGGTGGGCCAGCTCCTGCCGCACGCGGAGGTGCTCGTCGTCACCACGCCGCAGCCCGCGGCGGCCGACGTGGCCGAGCGCAGCGGCCTGGTCGCCCGGCAGACCGGCCAGCGCGTGGCCGGCGTGGTCGAGAACATGGCCGGGTTCGCCCAGGCCGACGGATCCGTGCTCGAGCTCTTCGGCGCGGGCGGCGGCGAGGAGGTCGCGCGCCGGCTCTCCGCCGGGCAGGAGGCGAGCGTGCCGCTCCTCGCGAGCGTGCCGCTCAGCATGGCGCTGCGCCAGGGCGGCGACACGGGCGCGCCGCTCGTGCTGGCCGCGCCGACGGATCCCGCCGCGGTGCAGATCCTCCGCGTCGCGGACCACCTCGCCACGCGCGGCCGCGGCCTCGCGGGCCGACGGCTCGGCCTGTCCGTCTCCTAGGCGCGCCGCCGCTCCGACTCCTGTCGACGCCCCGGTGACGCACGAGGAGGACGGCAGCCCGCGGGCTGCCGTCCTCCTGGTGCGTGCTGCGCGTGCTGCCTAGACGTGGCTGCGGTGCGTGCGCGTGGGCATCGCGCGGTATCCGTCGCGCGCGGTGACGACGACGGTGCCGGCGATGGCGGAGACGGAGAGGGCGGCGATGGCGATGAGGAAGACGGTCATGGTGGTGCTCCTGCGGGAAGGCGGATGGCGGCGCATTCCGCCGCACCTCCATGGGACCATCGCAGAACGTTCAGGACAAGCTCATAGTCCTTGCCTGGTTGTGTAGCCTGCCTACATGGACATCCGCCGCCTCGAGCTCCTCCGCGAGCTCGCCGACCGCGGCAGCGTGGGAGCCGTCGCGCGCGCGGCGGGGCGCACCCCGTCCGCGGTCTCGCAGCAGCTCAAGGTGCTCGAGCGCGAGGCCGGCGTGCCGCTCACCGAGCGCTCGGGCCGCGGGATCGTGCTGACCGACGCCGGCCGGGCCCTCGCCCGCACGGCGACCGACATCGCCGTCGCCGTGGCGCGCGCAGAGGCCCTCTGGGAGGACTTCCGGCACCAGCCGTCCGGCGAGGTGACGCTCGCGACCTTCCCCACCGCGGCGCAGATGCTGCTGCCCGGCCTCCTCGACCGCGTCGCCGGGATCCCGGACCTCACGCTGCGGGCCAGCGACCGGGATCCGGCGTCCCGCGCCTTCGCCGACCTCACGGCCGACTTCGACGTGGTCATCGCCCACTCGCTCGCCGGCGCGGGCACCTGGCGCGGTCTCGGCCTCGTCATCGTGCCGCTCATGGTGGAGCCGCTCGACGTCGCGATGCCCGCGGACCACCGCCTCGCCGCCCGGGCGTCGGTGAGCCCGGCGGACCTCAGCGGAGAGCCGTGGATCGGCGTGCCGCAGGGCCTCCCCTTCGACCGGATCCTCCTCGACATCGAGCAGGCCGTCGGCGCACCCGCGCGCGTGGTGCAGCGGTTCAGCGACACCCGGATCACGGAGTCGCTCGTGGCGTCCGGGCACGGGATCGCGCTGCTGCCGCGGTACACCGCCGGCTCGTACGAGGGCGTGGTGGTCAAGCGGCTGTCGGGCGTGGCGTCGAAGCGGCACCTGCACGTGCTGCTGCGTCCGGACCGCGCCGAGCGGCCCTCGGTGCGCGCCGTCGTGGACGCCCTCCGCGAGGAGGCGAAGGCGGTGGACGCGCGCTTCAGCGGGAACGGCTGAGGATCGCTCGGGAGCCCGAACCGATCAGGCGATGCGGGTCAGGTCGCCTCGGCGTCGAACGGGGCCGGCTGGGCCGACGCGGCGGCCGCCTCGCGCTCCAGGCGCTGGCGGCGCGCGATGGTGGTCTCGACGGGGACGCGCGGCTTCGTGACGACGGGCTCGTCCTCGAACAGCGCCTCCTTGATGATGCGGCGCGGGTCGTACTGGCGAGGGTCGAGCTTCTTCCAGTCGACCTCGTCGAACTCCGGGCCGAGCTCGTCGCGCATGCGCTCCCGGGCGCCGGTGGCCATGCGCCGCGCGGCCTTCACCAGGTCCGCGAGCTTCTGGGTGTAGATCGGCAGCCGCTCGGGGCCGAGCAGGAACACGGCGATGATGCCGATGAGCATCAGCTTCTCGAACGTCAGGCCGAACATGATCACAGGCTAGTCGGTCGATGCCGGTCGTACGCCCGTCCGCGGGGTCCGGTCAGCGGACAGGGGGCATCGGATCCGCACCGGACACCCGGCCGGTCGGGCGTGCGCCGCCGGGCCGATACCCTGGGGACCCGGAAGAGGGAGGTGCCGCGTGTCCGACCAGGAGACCGGGTGGAAGTTCGCCGAGGACGTCGTCGTCGAGGACGAGCACATCGCCCTGGCGCGCCAGCACTCCCGTGAGCTCGGCATCGAGGCCGTCTCCCCCGCCGTCGGCGCGCAGCTCTCGCTCCTCGCCGCGGCCACGCGCGCCACCAGCGTCATCGAGATCGGCACCGGTGCCGGCGTCTCCGGCCTCTGCATCTTCCGCGGCGCACCGCGAGCGGTGCTCACCAGCATCGACGTCGAGTTCGACCACCAGCAGGCCGCGCGCGAGATCCTCGCGGACGCCGAGGTGCCCGCCAACCGCGTGCGCCTCATCACGGGCCGGGCGCTCGACGTGCTGCCGCGCATGAGCGACGCGAGCTACGACCTCGTGCTCGTGGACGCGGATCCGGGTCAGGTCATCGAGTACGTCGAGCACGGGCTGCGCCTCGCGCGCACGGGCGGGCTCGTGCTCGTGCCCCACGCCCTCTGGCGCGGCCGCGTGCAGAACCCGGCGGCGCGCGACGCCCAGACCGCGGCGTTCCGCACGCTCGTGCAGGAGACGGCGGGCTCGGGCGCGGTGGTCGCGTCGCTCTCGCCCGCGGGCGACGGCCTGCTGCAGATCGCCAAGACCGGGCGCTGACCTCCGCGGTCCCCCGCTCGCACGACCGCTATCGCCCAGTTACCCGCACATACGACACCGCCCGCCCCGTCGTCGACGGGGCGGGCGGTGTCGTGTGGTGCGGTCTCGACTAGCTGTAGTTCCCAGTGAGGTTGTGAACGCGTTCGGCGGGCGTGAGTCCGCCGATGCCGGTGTGGGGGCGGTGGTGGTTGTAGTGATGCAGCCAGGCAGGGTAGGTCGCGGCGCGG
>NZ_JAAVCB010000023.1:0-8454 GCF_014802555.1 Clavibacter sp.
CCGTGAACCGTCAGACGAGCATTACCGTGGGACATCGAGGCCTCCTGGCGATGGTTGAACTGAACAGCTCCATCAAGCCAGGAGGCCTCTTCACACGCCCCGAAGTGTCACCAACGTCATGGCCGAGTACAACTAGGCCGGCGAGCCCGCCTCGCGCAGCGCGTCGCCCACAGCAGCCAGGCGATCCCGCCCGACGAGGCCGAGGTGGTACACGTACGTGTCGTCTATCCCGCGCACGGCCGCGGGCCAGCCGGCGCGGATGCTCGCAGGCGTCGCCGGCGGCAGCGCCCAGAGGTAGCCGCCGAGCGGGATGCCGGGCAGCCGCTCGCGGAGCGCGCGCATCGCGTCGGCGTCGTGGGCCACGGCGTCGAGCACCACGACGCCGTCCACCTCGTCGAGGTCGTCGAGGAGCGCGGCGAACGGCCCGGTGGCCCACGGATCCGCCTGCGCGTGCACGACGACGCGGTCGACGCCGGCGTCACGCGCGGCGGCGAGGCACGCGTCGAGGAGCTGCCGCCGGGCCCGGCTGCGCACGCGCAGGACGGCGTCGAGCCCGTCGAGCCCGCCGTCCGCGTCGACGCGGGCGCGCACGTCGGCGCGGAGCGCGTCCGGATCCTCGCCCTCCTCCGCGAGCAGCCCGACGCACACCGTGCAGAAGCAGATGGACAGCAGCGCCTCGGCTTCGGCCGACCAGTCGGCGCCCGCGGTCTTCTCGTGGTGCCCGAGGTGGCCGAGGCCCATGGGGCCGCACGCCTCGAGCATCACGCCGTCGAGGTCCACCGCCCGGGCCGTCTCGGCGACCAGCGCCGTCGCGTACTCACGCACCTCGGGGCGCGCGGGGCAGAGCGCGTACGGGTACGCCTCGCCGAACGCGTTGACGACGCAGCTGCCCGGGTTGCGCGTGCCGACCGACGTCGAGTGCGTGAGGACGATCCACGCCTCGACCCGGAGGCCCGCGGCGCGCGCGATCGCGGCGGCCCGGGCGAACGCGTCCGGGCCGACCCACGGGGTGTCGTCGTCGGGCCGGAGCTCGCCCCAGGCCCCCTCGCGCACCGGCAGGTACAGCGCCGCGGAGCGCGCGTCCACGATGCGGTGCCGCGGATGCAGCGGCGTCGCGGCCCGCACCGAGTGGTACGCGGCCGCGATGGCGACGCCGTCGGCGCCCGCGGCCCGGACCCGCGTGACAGCGTCGGGGTCGTCGATCAGGTCCCACGGGTAGGCGCAGAACGCGACGCTCATCGCACGCCCGCCGACCGCAGCGCCTGGGCGAGCCGGTGCGCGTGCGCGCCGATGATCCCCGCGACGCGCTCCACCTCGGAGTCGCTCGCGCGGTCGATGGGCATGGAGCAGCTGATCGCGTCGGTCGCGGGGATCCGGTAGCCCACGCTCACCGCGACGCAGCTGACGCCGGCCAGGTTCTCCTCGCGCTCGTGCGCGTAGCCGCGTTCACGCGCCGCGTCGAGCTGCGCGTCGAGCGCGGCGACGTCAGTCACGGTCTGCGGGGTGAGGGCGGCGAGCGGGCCCGATCCGAGCACCTCCCGACGCTCCTCGGGGCTGAGCTCCGCGAGCAGGGCCTTGCCGAGCGACGTCACGTGCGCGGGCAGCTGCCGGCCGACGCGCGAGGTCGCCCGCCGGGACTCGGTGGTCTCGCGCGTGGCGAGGTACAGCACGCGGTCGCCCTCGCGGCGCGCGTAGTGCGCGGTGTACCCGGTCTCGTCGCGGATCCGCTCGAGGGCCGCGAGGGCGTGCGGCAGCGCCCGGTCGCGGTCGAGGTAGGCGGTGCCGACGACGAGCGCGCGGGATCCGATGGAGACGTGCGTGCCGTCCTGCAGCATCTGGATCCAGCCGCTCGCCGCCATGGTGTGCAGCAGCTGGTGCAGGCTCGACCGCGGGTAGCCGGACGCGCGGTGCAGGTCCACGACGGAGACGGGCTCGGACGACGCGGCCAGCCGCTCCAGCAGCGCCAGCGTGCGCTCCGCCGACTTGACCGGCCGTGCCCCGCGCTCCCCTGCCGGTCCGTCGGTCACCATGCGTCTCCCAGTGCGTGCTCCGGAGCGGCCCACTCGCCGCCGATGAGTCCGTTCGCGTCGGCGTCGTCCACGTCGGCGTCGTCCACGTCGACGATGCCGGCCGCGAACGCCTCCGCGTCGTCCTCAGGGTAGTAGCCGATCCGCTCGCCGGACTCGGGCGAGAACCACGCGCGGGCGTTGCGCGACACGCCCCAGACGATGCGGTGGCCGGGCTCCTCGAGCGCGGCGACGGCCTCGACGAGCCGCGCGAGGTCCGGGAAGGAGAGCCAGGTGGAGAGCGAGCGGCGACCCGTCGGCCGGTCGAGGAGCGTGCCGATCCTGGCGCTCACGACGCTCATCGCGTGGCGGTCGGCGTACACGGATCCGAGCGCCTCCATGGCCGCCTTCGTCACGCCGTAGAGGCTGTCCGGCCGGGGCGGCAGGTGGTCGACGGGCACCGCGGGCACCGGGTGGAAGCCGACGGCGTGCGTGGAGCTCGCGAGGAGGACGCGGCGGACGCCCTCCTGGCGCGCGGCGTCGAGCACGCTCCGGGTGCCGTCGATGTTCGCCGCGAGCACGTCGTCCCACGGCCGTTCGCGGCTGATCCCGCCGAGGTGCACCACGACGTCCGCGCCGCGCACGGCATCGCGCACGGCGTCGGTGTCGCGCACCGAGGCGATGACGGCACGCTCCCCCTCGACCGGCTCCGGATCCACCAGGTCGAGGAGCACGAGCTCGTGGCCCGCCGCCCGCAGCAGGGGCCGGACGCCGCGTCCGGCCATGCCGGCGGCCCCCGTCATCACGATGCGCGTCGTGTCCGCCATGCCTTCTCCTCAGGGTCGTCCCACCGGCGATTGACATCGCCGTCGATTGCATTACCGTAGCAGCGCATTCACACTGACGCAATGCATTCAAGCATGCAAATGGAGATTCGATGATGAAGACTCGACTCGTGCGGAGGGCGATCGCCTTGGCATCCGTCGCCGCGCTCGCGGGCACCATGAGCGCCTGCTCCGCGTCGGACGGCGGCGGCTCCACCTCCGCGGACGACCGCTCCCTCGAGGTGTGGACGCGCAGCACGCCGGACGATGCCGCGTCCTACCAGTTCGTGTTCGACGCCTTCACCGCGAAGACCGGCATCAAGATCGACTACAAGCCCGTCCCCGAGTTCGACACGCAGCTGCAGGCGCGCGCCCAGCAGCGGAGCCTCCCCGACGTGATGGTCACCGACGCCGGCAACCTCGGCACCTACGAGTCGCAGGGCTTCCTCCGCCCCGTCGACCGCGACGCCGTCGCCGGCGGCGACCAGATCTCCGACGCCACGTGGCAGAGCACGCGCGGCACCGACGGCGACTACTACGGCATCCCGTGGTCGCGCCAGGCCGCCATCACCTTCATCCGCAAGGACTGGCGCGAGAAGCTCGGCCTGCCGGTGCCGAAGACCTGGGACGACCTCTCCGCGCTCGCGAAGGCGTTCGCCGAGGACGACCCGGACGGCGACGGCAAGGCCGACACCTACGGCATGGTCGTGCCGGGCAGCGCCGAGAACGGGTACATCGCGCGCTGGGCCGCGTCGTACATCTGGCAGGCCGGCGGCGACATCCTGAAGGACGACGGCGACGGCACCTACACCGCGGACTTCGACAACCCGGGCACGGAGAAGGCCATGGAGTGGATCCGCGACCAGTTCTGCACCCCGGGCGTCGTCGTCCCCGGCTCCGTGAACCTCACGATCGCCAACACGCCGTTCTTCGCGCAGGGCACGGCCGGCATCTACCAGACCGGCCCCTACAACCTCAGCTCGTTCGACGCGGCGGTCGGCAAGGACAATGTGGAGGTGATCCCGACCCCGGCGGGCCCGGGCGGCGGCACGGACTCGTTCGCGGAGGGCGAGGACATCTACTTCGGCGCCTCCTCGAAGAAGCAGGACCTGCAGGAGCAGCTGGCCGAGTTCATGATCACGCCCGAGGCGCAGCAGCTCGCCATGCAGGTGAAGACGAACGACCAGGGCGTGCTGGCGCAGCCGGTGGTGCGGATCCCCGTCAACAGCTCCGTCGACATCGGCGCGGTGAAGGACGACCCGCGCTGGGACACCGCGAAGCAGGTCTACGACGAGCACGGCCGGTCGTTCCCGTGGGCGATCGACTTCACGCCCTACCGCCAGATCGTCGCGGACGGGCTGAACGGCGTCATCGCCGACTGCTCCAGCGACATCCCCGGGGCGCTGTCCGACATCCAGTCCCAGCTCTCCGACGAGCTCGACGAGCAGGGGGTGCAGGGATGAGCATCGGCGCCCCCGCACCGCTCCTGGTGGATCCCGAGCGCCGCGCGCCCGCGGCCCCCAGCCCCGTGCAGCCGAAGGGCCGGCTGCCGTTCCGCACGCGCTCGCTGATCCCGTGGGCCTTCCTCGTGCCTGGCCTCGTGCTCGGCGCGCTGTTCAAGTTCATCCCGATGCTCGAGGGCTTCCGGATGAGCTTCGTGAAGGTCCAGCCCTTCCTCGGCGACAGGTTCCTGGGTCTCGACAACTACGTGCACGTGCTCCGCGACCGGCGGTTCACCGAGGCGCTCGGGCACACCGTGCTGCTCGGCGTCGGGCAGACCGTCGGCGCGCTCATCATCGGCCTCGCGCTCGCGCTGCTGCTCGAGGGCACGTCGCGCCGGCTGTGGTTCGTGCGCACGGCCGTGTTCCTGCCCGTCGTGACGGCGGTCGCGGTCATCGGCGAGATCTGGCGGATCCTGTACTTCCCGACCGAGACCGGCTTCCTCAACTCGCTGCTGGGGATGGTGGGGATCCCGCCGCAGGGCTTCATCAGCGACCAGTCGACGGCCCTCGGCTACGTGATGCTCGTCGGCATCTGGACGGGCGCGCCCTACAACATGGTCATCATCCTCGCGGGGCTCACCGGCATCGACCGCACGCTCTACGAGGCCGCCGCGGTCGACGGCGTGAGCATGCGCCAGCGCTTCCGGTACATCGTGATGCCGGCCCTCCGCCCCGCCGTCAGCGTCGTGCTGACGCTCGCGGCCATCCGCAGCCTCCGCACCTTCACCGAGGTGTACGTGCTCACGGGCGGCGGACCCGCGGGATCCACCGAGGTCTGGATGACCCGCGTGTTCTCGCTCGGCTTCAAGGCCAACGACCTGGGCGTCGCGTCGGCGGCCTCCGTGCTGCTGCTGCTCGCGACCCTGGGCCTCACCGTCGGCGTCCGCGCCCTGTCATCCCGCAAGGAGAAGGCCAGATGAGCATCCTCGAGCGCCCCACGGGCGCCACCCGCCGCAGGAACGACGGCCAGTTCGACAGCGCGCTCGGCTGGAAGCCCGGCCTCCGCCCGTCGAACGTGATCCGCTTCGCGCTGTGCGCCGTCGCCTTCGTGGTGTTCGCGGCGCCGTTCGTGATCATCGTGTCCGGCGCGTTCGACGCCTTCACGTCGTCGACGAGCATCCACCTGTTCCCGCAGCAGCTGTCGCTGGAGTCGTTCCGGGTCGCGTTCGACTCCGGCGTGCTCGGCTACCTCCGCAACTCGCTCGTGATCGCGGGCGGCGGGCTCGTGCTGCAGGTGAGCGTCGCGATCCTCACGTCCTACGCCCTCGCCCGGCACCGGTTCCGCGGCCAGTCGTTCGTGCTGCTGCTGTTCCTGCTCACGATGATGCTGCCGGAGGAGGTCATCGCGATCCCGCTGTCGCAGGTCATCGGCGACGTCGGCGGCACGGGGCTCGACCTGCGCGGGACACCGCTCGGCGTGATCCTGCCGGTGGCGGTGTGGGGCTTCTCGATCCTCGTCATGACGGAGTTCATGAAGGACATCCCCCTCGAGATCGAGGAGGCCGCGCGCCTCGACGGCTGCGGCGAGCTGCGGATGCTGTGGACCGTGATCCTGCCGCTGTGCAAGCCGGTGCTGGGCGTCGTCACGATCTTCGGCTTCATGATGATCTGGGACCAGTACCTGCTCCCCCTCATCGCCGCGAACGACCCGAGCGACTACACGCTCACGGTCGCGCTCAGCGTCCTCCGCACCGACCCCACGGTCGGCTCGGGCGTCCTGCTCGCGGGAGCGCTGCTCGCGCTCCTGCCGAGCCTCGTCATCTACCTGCTCATGCAGCGGTCGCTCATCCGGGGGATCACCTCGGGCGCGACGAAGGGATAGCACCATGATCATCCGCGACCTCGTCGTCACCCCCATCGCGTTCCGCGACCCGCCCCTCCTCAACGCCGACGGCGTGCACGAGCCGCTCGCGCTCCGCACGATCGTCGAGCTGGTCGTCGACGGCGGCGTCGTGGGCCTCGGCGAGGGGCAGGGCGGACGGGTCGTGGCGGAGCGCGTCGCGTCCGTGCGCGACGCCGTCGTCGGCCTCCGCGTGACCGACCTCCACGGCATCGAGCGGGCGGTGGACGCGGCGCTCGGCGGCGACGCCGGGCCGCTCACCCGCCAGGAGCGCCGTGTCGTGTACTCCATGATCGACGTGGCCGCGCACGACGCGTGGGGCAGGATCGCGGGGCTGCCCGTGAGCGAGCTGCTCGGCGGGCGCGTGCGCGACGCCGTGCCGTACAGCGCGTACCTCTTCTACAAGTGGGCCGCGCACCCGGGTGAGGCGCCGGACGCGTTCGGCGAGGCGCTGGATCCCGCCGGGATCGTCGCGCAGGCCCGCCTCCTCATCGACCGCTACGGCTTCGGCTCCATCAAGCTCAAGGCGGGCGTCTTCCCGCCGGACGAGGAGGTCGCCGCAATCCGCGCGCTGGCCGAGGCGTTCCCGACGCACCCGCTGCGGATCGACCCGAACGGCGCGTGGACCCATGAGACGGCGCTGCGCGTCGCGGCCGAGCTCGACGGCGTGCTCGAGTACCTCGAGGATCCGGTGCTCGGCATCGACGGCATGTCCCGCGTCGCAGCCCACGTGCCGCAGCCGCTCGCCACGAACATGTGCGTCGTGACGTTCGAGCAGATCCGGGAGGCGTTCGCGAAGGACGCCGTGCAGATCGTGCTGTCCGACCACCACTACTGGGGCGGCCTGGCGCACACCCGCGAGCTCGCGGCCATCTGCCGGACCTTCGGCGTGGGCCTCTCGATGCACTCCAACTCGCACCTCGGGATCTCGCTCGCCGCCATGACGCACGTCGCCGCCGCCAGCCCCGAGCTCGCCTACGCCTGCGACACGCACTACCCGTGGAACCGCGGCGACGACGTGATCGTGCCGGGCGCGCTCGAGATCGTGGACGGATCCGTCGCCGTGCCGACCGCCCCCGGCCTCGGCGTCGAGCTCGACCGCGACGCCCTCGCCCGCCAGCACCTGGTGTACGTCGAGTCGGGGCGAACCGTACGCGACGACTCCGGCTACATGCGGAGCATCCAGCCCGCCTACGACCCCACCCTCCCGAGGTACTGATGACGACGACCGACACCGCCACCACCCCCGCCGGCCTGCTGCCGCCCCTCGAGGGCGTGCTCTTCTTCCCCGTCACGCCGTTCGACGCCGCCGACCGCGTCGACGTCGACGTGTTCGGCGCGCACGTCGCCCACGGCCTCGACCAGGGCGCCGGCGCCGCGTTCGTCGCGTGCGGCACGGGCGAGTTCCACGCGCTCGACATCGACGAGTACGCCCAGGCCGTGCGCGCCGGGGTCGCCGCCGCGGGTGGGCGCCACCTCGTCATCGCGGGGGTCGGCGGGCCGCTCGGGCACGCCCGCCGCTGCGCGCAGCTGGCCACGGAGCTCGGCGCCGACGGGATCCTCGTGCTGCCGCCGTACCTCGTCGCCGGCCCGCAGGACGGCCTCGCCGCCTACGTCGAGGCCGTCGCCCACGCGACGCCGCTGCCGCTCATCGCGTACCACCGCGGCCAGGCGCAGTTCACGGAGGCCACGGTCGAGCGGCTGCTCGCGCTGCCGACGCTGGCCGGGATCAAGGACGGTGCGGGCGACGTGGCCCTGTTCCAGCGCTTCGTGCTCGCCGCGCGCCGGGCCGGGCGCGACGACGTGCAGTTCTTCAACGGGCTCCTCACGGCCGAGTCGAGCCAGGCCGCGTACCGGGCGATCGGCGTGCCGCTGTACTCGTCGGCCGTGTTCGCGATGGCCCCCCGCGTCGCGAGCGCGTTCCACGCGGCCTACCGCGCGGACGACCTCGAGCGGCAGCGCTTCCTCCTCGACGAGTTCTTCACGCCGCTCGTGCGCCTGCGCGACGAGACGCCCGGGTTCGCGGTGTCGCTCATCAAGGCGGGGCTGCGACTGGGCGGCGTGCCGGTGGGATCCGTGCGGGCGCCGCTCGTGGATCCGTCGCCGCGGCAGCTCGCCGAGCTCGAGCGGATCCTCGCCCACGGGGAGGACGTCGTCGCCTGAGCTAGCTGTAGTTCCTCGGGAGGTTGTGAACGCGTGGGCGGATAGCGAAGACCTCCGGGACGATGTGAGTTACCAAGCACACGTCATCACCGGAGGTCTTCGTGACTCACGCTAACGCC
>NZ_JAAVCB010000024.1:0-8934 GCF_014802555.1 Clavibacter sp.
GCGCCGACGCGCTTGACCCCTTCATCGAGCACTACAACACTGAACGAATCCACTCAAGCCACGGGCTCACGCCCGCGGCCCGAGTGTCACCAACGTCATGACCCAGTACAGCTAGCGCCCGCTCCCCCGGCCCACTCACCCGATCGGTAGGAACCCCCTTTGTCCAAGAGCATCGAAGTCAACGACCTGAACGTCTACTACGGCAAGTTCAAGGCGGTCGAGGACGTCAACCTGCGGATCGAGCCGCGCACCGTGACCGCGTTCATCGGCCCGTCCGGCTGCGGCAAGTCCACGTTCCTCCGCACGCTCAACCGCATGCACGAGGTGATCCCCGGCGCGTACGTCGAGGGCGAGGTGCTCGTGGACGGCAACGACCTCTACGGCCCCGGCGTCGACCCGGTGCTCGTGCGCCGCCAGGTCGGCATGGTCTTCCAGCGGCCGAACCCGTTCCCCACCATGTCGATCCGCGACAACGTGCTCGCGGGCGTCAAGCTCAACAACCGCAAGATCTCCAAGTCGGACGCGGACGCGCTCGTCGAGCAGTCCCTGCAGGGCGCCAACCTCTGGAACGAGGTGAAGGACCGCCTGGCCCTCCCCGGATCCGGCCTCTCCGGCGGCCAGCAGCAGCGCCTCTGCATCGCGCGCGCCATCGCGGTGCAGCCCGACGTGGTGCTGATGGACGAGCCGTGCTCCGCGCTCGACCCCATCTCCACGCTCGCCATCGAGGACCTCATCGAGGAGCTCAAGGCGCAGTACACGATCGTGATCGTGACCCACAACATGCAGCAGGCCAGCCGCGTCTCGGACCGCACGGCATTCTTCAACATCGCCGGCACCGGCAAGCCCGGCAAGCTCATCGAGTACGACGACACCACCACCATGTTCTCCAAGCCCAGCGTGCAGGCCACCGAGGACTACGTGAGCGGCCGCTTCGGCTGATCCGCCGCCCGCACGGAGAAGGCCCCGCATGCTCTGGAGGATGCGGGGCCTTCTGCGTGCCGTGGGTGCGCGGCGCCGATCAGGTGCTGGTGACCGCCACGATGGGCTCGGTCGTGGGCTGCTCGGATCCGCCGTCGGGCTCGACCGTGATGGCCACGGTGTCGCCGGGCGTGTAGCTGCCCTCGAGCACGGCGTGACCCGCACCGTCCTCCTCCGGCATGACGCCGGCGGAGACGGGGCCGGACGCGCCGACGTACCACATCTGGAGCACGCGGCCCTCGGGCAGCGGCGACGCGTCGTTGAGCACGACCGCCGTCTTCGCCTCGGAAGCGGAGAAGTAGACCGTGGCCGTGCCGCCGCCGACGACGTCGCGCTTGTCGATGACGACGTCGGACGCCGTGGTGACCCGTTCGTACGCCGAGGCGACGGGCGCCTGAGATGTGTCGGGGCCGCCCGTGTTCGTGCCGACGACCACGCCGCCCACGACGAGCACGACGGCTGCCGCGGCGACGCCGATGATGGCGCCCGGCTTGCGGAACCAGCGCTCGGAGGCGCGGGCGGATGCGGATCCGAGGCGCCCGCGAGGAGCGGACGACGCCGGAACGGCTGCATCGGGGACGGCATCGGAGGACGCCGCCGGACGCAGCGGGGTGACGGGCGCGGGGCGACGCGCGTCGTCCGTCACGGCGGACGGAGCGGCGAGCGGCGGGAGCTGCGGCGTGACGTCGAGCATGGCCATGATGTCGACCTTGAGGCGCGGCGAGGGAGCCACCGGCTCGGTCGTCCAGGCGAGGTCGGCCGCGGTGGCCCGCAGCTCCTCCACCTCGGCGCGCAGCACAGGGTCGCGCTCGAGGAGCGCCTCGACCTCGGCGGCCTCCTCGGCGTCGACGGCGCCGAGCGCGTACGCCGCGGTCAGCATGCGGATGTCGTCGTCGGTGGTCATGATGCGACCCCCATCTCGTCGCGCAGGCGGATCATGCCGTCGCGCAGACGTGTCTTCACGGTGCCGATGGGCACGTCGAGCATCGACGCGACCTCGCTGTGGCTGTAGCCGCCGTAGTAGGCGAGGGAGACGGCCTGGCGCTGGATCTCGGTGAGCTTCGTCATGGCCTTCGTGACCCTCTCGTGCTCGATGCTGATCTCGACGGTCTCGGACACCTGGTCGTAGCCGTGCTCGTGGTCGCGGATGCCGATGCGGACGTCACGATCGCGGCTGGACTGGGAGGCGCGCACGCGGTCGACCGCGCGGCGGTGGGCCATGGTGAGCACCCACGTAGTCGCTGCGCCCTTGGCCGGGTCGAAGCGGGAAGCGGATTGCCAGATCTCCAGGAAGATCTCCTGCGTGACCTCCTCCGACTGCGCGTGGTCGACGAGGAGTCGACGGACGAGTCCGAGGACACGGGGCGCGAGCTGGTCGTAGAGCTCCGAGAAGGCGCGCCTGTCGCCCTGGGCGACGCGGCCGAGGAGGGCCTCCTTCGACTCGGGGTCCGCCGGCCCGGGGAGGTGGGGACGCTCGATCGATGAAGGCACGAGCCCCAGCATCCCAGACCCGGGTGCGAACCGCATGCAGGCAGGGCGGGGCCCGCCTGGCCGGGGTGGTGCTGCGGGGAGGTCATGTGGCGCTTCCGGTAGTGATGCGGCGGGATGGGGAGCCGGCCTGCGGGTGTGCGGAGCCCCGCATCAGCCGGGATCTCGCTCTGCGGGACATCTGGGATGGCCGGGCGGCCTGCCACGCGGGCAGGACCCGACCGATGCGGGTCGCACCCTCACGGGTGACGGATGCGAGGCGGGTGAGCGCCTCACGATGACTCTTCGTCGCGGAGCGCGTCACGGATTGGTCACAGGCTGTGGGGATCCGGCAGCCCGACGAGGCCGGCTCGGCCGCTCGCACATGGGCCGTCCCTCCGGCGAGGAGGGGAAGGGAGATGAGGAGCCGGGCCGCAGGACGCCTCTCGGCGCGAGGCCGCTCGTAGCGGCGAATATTGGTACCCGGGAGTACTGCGGCCCGACCAGGATCCACTGTAACCGAGTCGGCGCGGGCTGTCCTCCCGGGGGTCGCGCTCACAGCGAACGGGCGGATCGGGCCCGCGAGGCGGATCAGGCGGGTCAGTCGAGCCGGTCGCCCCGCCAGAGCCGCGCGCACTGCACGAGGTCGGCCGCCATCTGCGAGAGGCGGAGGGCGCGCGTGGTCAGGTCGCCGGCGCGCTCCGGCGACGCCGTCGCGTCGAGGTCGTCGGCGACGCTCGTGGCACCGAGCGCGGCCAGCCGGCTGAACGCGCCCGCGCGGTCGAGGGCCACGGCGAAGTCGCCCGTGAAGAGCCCGCGGAGGATGCTGTCGGCGAGCTCGACGATCTCCGCTGGCCCCGTGGGCGCAGTGGCACCGGCGACCACCGGGTCGATGGTCGTGGCCACGTCGGTGCCGCGCTGGTAGAGGAGGCTGATACCGTCGGGATCCTGCCGGATGAGCGCACGCATGAGGTACAGCCGCCAGAGCGCGCCCGGGAGGCTGCGGGGGCTGGCGCGGGACCAGAGCTCGGCGACCGCGTCGATGCCGTGCTCGTCGGTGTACGCGATGAGGCGCTCGACGACCGCCGGGTCGGGATCCGCCCGCACGCATGCCAGCAGCGCCGACGCGGTCTCGTGGGCCACGCGGCTGATCGTGGCGGGGTCGTCGCCGCCGAGCATGCTCTCGAACTTGGCCCCGGAGAACTTCGTGGGCTTGTGGTAGTCGCGGGACATCCCCGCAAGCGTACGCCGGGCGTGCGCTCCCGACCGGGCGCGCGATGTCGGCGCACCGGTGCCCCGCGGGGCATCGCGCGAGGTCGACCGGCTCCGGGACGGCCACCGCCCATCCCGTAGCATCGGGGTCACGGGCCTCTAGCTCAGTTGGTAGAGCAAGGGACTTTTAATCCCTGGGTCGTCGGTTCGAGCCCGACGGGGCCCACCGCCGTCGATCGACCGGCCGGCTCGATGCCGGCGGACGGGATCACCCCCGGCCGCCCCGGTCCAGCACCAGGAACGGCGGCGTGCGGTAAGAGGAACCTCAGCGGGGTGCGCATCGCCACCGCGTGGATCGCCAGCGACGCGGCGATGGCGACGACGCTCACCACGAGCGGCAGCAGGTACGGCATCGCACCCGACGCCTCGAAGCCGACGGCGTCGAGCACGGCGCAGGCCGCGGCGATCACGAGGACGTGGGCGACGTAGATCGGCAGCGTGTTCCGCCCGAGGAAGCGCAGGGGGCGCACCAGCCGCGTGCGCGCGAGCAGGGCCGCCCACAGCACGCCGACCGCCATCGCGAGGCACGACACGAGCAGCAGCACGCCGGGGACGCCGCTGATGCCGGTCAGCTCCACGGCCACGCCCGCCGCGCCGAACGCGACCAGGGCAGCCGCCGCGGCGACCGGCCGCGGTCGGGAGGCGACGCGGAACACCAGGTCCTTGGCGTGCAGCCCGATGAGGAAGAAGACGAGGTACTTCGCCATGCCGTCCCAGCTGAGGCTGCCGATGCGCAGCACGCTCAGGAAGAGCGCCGACACGACGGCCGCGCCCGTCAGCTGGATCCACGGCGGCACCCGCCCGTGCGCCGCCTTCGCCAGCACGAGGAACACGGCGAGCGCGTGCAGGAACCACAGTCCCGTCGCGGGGAACACGAACGCGAGCAGCAGCGCCCTCGGGTCGCCCTCGTGCGGGCGGGAGTCGAGCGGCACCACCGAGAAGTAGAGGAAGCGCAGCACCGACCAGATCGCGAGCGCCCACACGAGGATCGCGATGCGGGAGTTCCAGAGCTCCGCCCAGGAGCGGCGCACGGCGGATCCCGCGAGGAGCCCCGAGGCGAGGAAGAAGATCGGCATGCGGAAGGTGACGAACGCGCTGTTGACGGTCGCCCAGACCGGTGAGGCGAGGTCCTCCTGCATCAGCAGGAGGCCCGCATGGAAGAGCGCCACCAGCAGGATGGCCATCGCCCTGGCCGCATCCCCCAGTCCGCGCGCGCAGCAGTGACCGTCGTTCCGTCTCCCCCAGACATGCTCGGCACCGTATCGGGTCGATGTGTCGGGGTCGTGTCGGGCGGGAGCGGCCGCACGCGGATCCAGTGGTGATCCCAGTGGTCGGCCGATGGGGATGCCCGCGCATGTCGGCCCGGCTGCCGCGCGGACGCGTCGGCCCCCGAACGGGGGTGGCCGGCGGATGCCACCACGGACAGGGATCGACCGTACGGTTCTCGCGTGGGGAAATACGGATTCCGGGAGCGCGCGCGTGCGCGATCGGCGTGGCGGATCGCCGGCTGGTCAGCGGCCGCGGTCGCCGCCGCGTGCTCGGTCGCCCTGGTGATCGCGGCGATGGGCAGCGGCGCGGAACCCGTCGAGAACGCGGGCGCCGTCGCGGAGTCCGGCTACGTCTCCGGGCCCGGCACCACGATCGCGCCGGTGGCGCCGCTGGACCTCCCCGAGGATCCCGCGGTCCTCATGTTCGGCGACTCCTTCATCCTCGGTCACGGCATCGAGACGTCGGGGAGGCCCACCTATCCCGAGCTCCTCGCCGAGCGCGAGGGCTGGAGCGACGTGCGCCTGAACGCGGCGGTGGGGACGGGCTTCGCCGCCACCTCCGATCAGCCGGCGTACCCGGATCGCCTGGCCGCGATGGGCGACGACTTCACGCCCGACCTCGTCGTCCTCCAGGGCAGCGTCAACGACATCAAGCCCGGCGAGGCCGCGGTGCGCAGCGGCGTGACCCGCGTCCTCGCCGACATCGCCGAGCGCTGGCCCGACGCCCAGACCGTGATCATCACGCCAATGACGGGCGTGCAGAGCTACGAGAAGCTCGCGTCCGCATACACCGGGCCCGCGCTCGGCAAGGCGCACGTCATCGACGCCACGGGGCCCGAGAGCTGGCTGCCCGTCGACCGGCCGGACCTCCGCACAGAGGATGAATGGCACCCCAGCGCCACGGGGCACGAGGTCATCGCGGCTGGGATGCAGACGTCCCTCGCGGCTCTCGCCGACTGACCCCGGCGCCGAGGAGTCGGCGCAGCGCGCGGCTCGTCCGGTCAGCCAGCCGGCGCCGCGGCAGCCGCCGGGGCGGACCCCGTTCCCGGGTCGGTGAGCGGACGGCCGAAGCCGTCGACGCTGCGGGTGCCCCGATCCGTGACGACCGAGGCGAAGGGCGTGTCGGGGTTGTTGGGCAGGGACGGGCGCTCGACGCGGGTGTCGCGCGCGAACGCGCCCACCACGACGACGCGCTGCGACGGGTACTTGCTCGGGGTCATGAACATGGTGCCGCGGCCGACGAACGTGTCCTGGGCGAGCCGCCCGCCCTGGTCGACGAGGCCGACGCCGATGCCGTGCGCGCCGAGGTCGCCGCCGGTCACGATGTTGTAGCCGACGACGGTGGCCCCGACGCCCGCCCCGATCTCCAGCTGGTACCCGCCCGCGCCCGAGTTGCCCTCGAGGCGCATGCCGTTGATGCCGAGCTCGGAGACCATGGACGACGCGTTGCTCGTCGGGATGGCGACGAAGCCGCGCGCCGCCTTGTTGCCGGCGCCGCAGCCGATGACGCGCGTGTTCTCGAAGCGCGCGTTGGTGGAGGCGATGCGGATCCCGCCCGCCGTGCAGTTCACGATCTCGGTGTCGCGCATGACGATGTCGATGGCGTTGACGCCGTCGCAGTCGACGCCCCAGGTGCCCGCGGTGATCACGCGCAGGCCCTCGATGACGTTCGCGTAGGAGTACTCATCGCTGGCCGCGGTGAAGGCCGCGCGGGCGAAGAAGACCCCCGCGCCGCCGGTGGCGTTCAGCTCGATGTCGGTGATCCGGCAGTGCAGCAGGGAGCGCAGGTACAGCCCGTGGCGGCCCGTGCGCGTGCCCGTGATGCTGAAGCCGGTGAGCGACACCGTGGCCTTGTTGTTCGCGGCGGGCCCGGCGTCGGCGCCGATCTTGCCCTGCACCTTGAACACGTCGCCCGTGGATCCCGCGATCTGCCGGATGGTGGTGACGCGCCGCCCGTAGCCTTCGATCGAGATGGCCGGGTACCCGTAGGGCGCTCCCGAGAGGGGCTGCTTGGGCCACGTGGCGCTCGAGTAGTCGATGCCGGTGGACGTGACGCGGATCTCGCACGGCGGCAGGATCCCGCGCCCGCCGGTCTTCTGCAGCGCCGCGAAGAACGCGGCCATCGCCTTCGTGTGGTCCGCGGCCGACGGCACGAAGCCGAACTGCTCCGGGTAGTAGACGCGCGACTGGTCGCCCACGACGGCGGCGGATGCGGGCGGTGCGACGGCAGGCGCCGCGACGACGGCCGCGCCCGCTGTGGCGCCGACGGCCGCGAGGAAGACGGAGCGGCGGCCGACGAGCGGCGGCCGCTCGGCGGGGACCGGGGCGTGCTGGGCGAGGGCCTCGGCGGCCAGGTCGGGAGTGGGCGCGTGGGCGCGTGCGCGTGAGCGGGACAAGGGGGAGCCTTCCGGGTGGGCCGTGCTGACGGGCGCGGTCGCGACGTCGATCCGCTCCCCCGAGCACCGGACGCCCCACGCTGGATACGACACAGGGTGCGTCCTGGTGCCGCCCGGAGCGTACCCCCAGTTCGGGGAGGCGCGACGGCGGTGTCCACCGGTCCCGATCCGCAGCAGCTCGGGGAACCGGCCTCCTCCTCGCCTGCGAGGCCGCCGCCGCCGATGCGATGTCGGGGAGGGGGAGGTCGCGGTCCGGCACGCCGTCGCGGGACGGCCGGGGCGAGACGGCCGAGCGGACGCACGAGAGGGGCACGCGAGACCAGCTCGCGTGCCCCTCCCCGGGTGACCCTGCGGCGTCAGCCGTTCTTGACCTTCGCAGCGGTCGCCGTCGCGATGGCGTCGATGAACGTCTTGTCGTTCGCGAGGCGGGTGCCGAGGTTGGTCACCATCGTCTCGATGTTCTCCGTGCGGCCGCCGTAGCCGATGACGGTCTGCAGGATGCCCCGGTAGATCGCCTCGACCGTCTTCACCTCCGAGGGCTTGCCCGGTGCGCCGGTGTACCACTCCGCGGTGCGGAGGGTCTGCGCGATCTTGTTAGCGTCGGAATCTGAGATTGCCATGTCGTCTCCTGCCAGTGGTGCATTGTCCATCCAGAATTGCGGGTCTTTCTTGACGTCGTTGATCCGTATCTCGAGATGCAGATGCGCGCCATTGCTCGCCCCGGTGTTGCCCACCGGGCCGACGTACTGTCCGGCGGAGACGGAATCGCCCTCCGGCATCGGCGAAGGTTGGTCCATGTGCGCGTACACGCTCCGGAATCCGTCGACGTGATCGATGACCACGTGGTTCCCGTAGCCCGAGCTGTTGCGCTTCTCGAATACCCGCCCATAGGCGATCGCGTAGATCGGCGTGCCCGTCGGTGCGCCGTAGTCCGTGCCCATGTGGTACGTCTTGGTCTTGGGCCGGTACTCACCGAACCGCCCGGTCACGGGATATCTCCGCGTGAACGGGTAGTTGAAGATCGGATCCGCGTTCGCGGCGTTCAGCGGAGCGAGGGTCTGCACCCCGAACAACGCCGCGAATATCACCGTCGCCGTGAGTATGTTGCGTCTCGTGGCACCCGTGACGACATCGAGCACCTCGTCGGGATCACCGTCGTCCCGATATTCCATTTCCTCGCCCATCCTGATCGGCACGCGATATCCGTGCGCGTGGTCGAGAAGCTAGCAGTCGCCGGCATGGAGCGGAGATTAATTTTCGTGGACGCGTATTCCTTAACGTAGGAAAAACGTGTTCCGATATTCTCACCGCCGTCGGGCACGGAAGATCGCCCCGGCGACGAGAGGACGCTCCGGCGCCGCCGATGCGATGCTGGGTCGCATGAGCATGCAGGCCGACGAACTCGTGATCGCGATGCTGACCGCCGAGGAGACGAGCGAGCGCTACGACCTGCTGAAGACCGCGCTCGAGGAGCACGACGACCGGGGCGTGCAGTACCTCTCGGGCGTCGTCGGGCGGCTGCTCGCCTACATCGACGGGCTCCGCGAGCCCGA
>NZ_JAAVCB010000025.1:0-24532 GCF_014802555.1 Clavibacter sp.
CATTACCGTGGGACATCGAGGCCTCCTGGCGATGGTTGAACTGAACAGCTCCATCAAGCCAGGAGGCCTCTTCACACGCCCCGAAGTGTCACCAACGTCATGGCCGAGTACAGCTAGAGGCGGGCGAACCCGTCGGAGATGATCTCGGCGAGCGCCTCGCGCTCCTCGAGCGGCAGGAACGCCGCGGCCGCCGCGTTGAGCTGGAACATCTCGTGATCGTCGAGGTCGTACGCGAACGCGTCCGTCAGGAGCGACAGCTCCCGGCTGATGCTGGTGCCGCTCATCAGGCGGTTGTCGGTGTTGACCGTGACCGCGAAGCCGAGCTGGTACAGCAGGTCGAACGGGTGGTCGACCATCTCGTCGCCCCACACCTCGATCGCGCCGGTCTGCAGGTTGGACGACGGGCTGAGCTCGAGCGGGATGCCGCGGTCTTTGATCCACTGGGCGAGCGTGCCCAGCGTGACGAAGACCTCCTCGCCCTCCTCGCTGTCGATCTCGATGTCCTCGGCGATGCGCACGCCGTGACCGAGGCGGAGGGCCCGGCCGTCGAGGAGCGCGCCGCGGATGGACTCGAGGCCGTCGGCCTCGCCCGCGTGCACGGTGCGGGGCATCCACTCGCGCGCGAGCAGGTCGAACGCGCCCTGCATGCGGGACGGCGGGAAGCCCGCCTCGGGCCCGGCGATGTCGAAGCCGACGACGCCGCGGTCGCGGTGGCGGATGGCGAGCTCGGCGATCTCGGTGCCGCGGTCGAGGTGGCGCATGGCGCTGACGAGCTGGCCGACGCGGATGGATCCGCCCGCCTCCTCGACGCCGCGCACGGCCTCCTCGATGCCGGACTGGACGGCCTCGACCGCCTGGTCGAGCGAGAGGCCCTTCGTGAGGTGCTGCTCCGGCGCCCAGCGGATCTCGCCGTAGACGACGCCGTCGTCGGCGAGGTCCTCGACGAACTCGCGCGCGACGCGGGCGAGCTGCTGCTCGGTCTGCATCACGGCGATGGTGACGTCGAAGGTCTTCAGGTAGTCAACGAGCGATCCCGAGTCGGCGCTGGTGCGGAACCACTCGCCGAGCGCCTCGGCGCCCTGCGCGGGCAGCTCGAGGCCGATCTCGTCGGCGATCTCGACGATCGTCCCGGAACGGAGGCCGCCGTCGAGGTGGTCGTGCAGGGAGACCTTGGGGAGGTCGCGGAACGACCCTCCGCCGGGCAGCGTGGAGTCCTCGGGAGCGATCGTCATGGGACGAATCTACTAGCCTCGACGCGGCCCACGCCGAGGTCGTCGGCACACGAACGATCGGTGTGCGAGACATCCGCGGGCCGCGACCGAGCCGGAGGACCCATGCCCACCAAGATCCTGATCGACTGCGACCCGGGGCACGACGACGCGCTGGCCCTGATGCTCGCGCACGGCAGCCCGGAGGTGGAGGTCGTCGGCATCACCACGGTGGCCGGCAACCAGACGCTGGAGAAGGTGACGCGGAACGCGCTGGCCGTCGCGACGGTGGCCGGGATGCAGGGCGTGCCGATCGCCGCCGGCTGCGCGCGGCCCCTCGTCCGGCCCGTGATGACGGCGCCGGAGATCCACGGCGAGACCGGGCTCGACGGACCCGAGCTGCCGGAGCCCGCCGTCGCGCTCGACCCGCGGCACGCGGTGGACCTCATCATCGAGACGGTCATGGCGCACGCGCCCGGGGAGATCACGCTGGTGCCGCTCGGCGCGCTCACGAACATCGCCCTCGCCGTGCGCCGCGAGCCCCGCATCGTCGAGCGCGTCAAGGAGGTCGTCCTCATGGGCGGCGGGTACCACCACGGCAACCGCACGGCCGTCGCGGAGTTCAACATCGCCGTGGATCCCGAGGCCGCGCACATCGTGTTCGGCGAGGCGTGGCCCGTGACGATGGTGGGCCTCGACCTGACGTACCAGGCGACGGCGACGCCGGAGGTCATGGCGCGCATCGCGGCGCTCGGCACGCCGGCGTCGCGCTTCGTCGTCGACTCGATGGAGTCCTACGGCCGGGCGTACCACGACCGGCAGGACTTCCCGAGCCCGCCCGTGCACGACCCTTGCGCCGTCGCGCGCGTGATCGACCCGCGCCTCGTCTCGGCGCGGCGTGCGCCCGTGTCCGTCGAGCTGACCGGCACGCACACGACCGGCATGACGGTGACGGACCTGCGCCGCCCCGCGCCCGCCGACTGCACGACCCAGGTCGCCGTCGACCTCGACCACGCCGGGTTCTGGGACGTGGTGGTCGACGCGCTCGAGCGCATCGGCTGAGGCGCGTCTCCGCACGGCCGTCGTCGCGGGACGACGGCCGGGCCGTGGGTCAGCCCTCGGCGGTGATGCGCTCCCGGACGAGCGGCCCGCGCGCGACGTGCTCCTCCGCGTCGCCGACGCGGTACGCGCCCTCGAGCGACTCCAGCGCGCGTGCGAACCGCTCGGGCTCGTCGGTGGAGAGCGTGAAGAGGGGGTCGCCGCGGCGCACCGCGTCCCCCGGCTTCGCGTGCAGGTCGACGCCCGCCGCGTGCTGCACGGCGTCGCCCTGGCGGGCGCGACCGGTGCCGAGGCGCCAGGCGGCGATGCCGAACGGGAGCGCGTCCTGCTGCACGAGCACGCCGTCGCGCTCGGCGGTGACCACGTGGGTCTCGCGCGCCACGGGCATCGCGGCGTCCGGATCCCCGCCCTGCGCGCGCACGGTGGCGCGCCACGAGTCCATGGCCCGGCCGTCGCGGAGGGCGACGTCGACGTCGGCGTCGGGGATCCCGACCGCGGCGAGCATCTCCCGCGCGAGCGCGAGCGTCAGCTCGACGACGTCGGCGGGGCCGCCGCCGGCGAGCACCTCGAGGGACTCGCGCACCTCGTTGGCGTTGCCGATGGCGAGGCCGAGCGGCACGTCCATGTCGGTGAGGAGCGCGGTGGTCCGCACCCCGGCGTCGGTGCCGAGCTCGACCATGGTGCGGGCGAGCTCGCGCGACCGGTCGATGTCGGTCATGAAGGCGCCGGAGCCGAACTTGACGTCGAGGACCAGGGCGCCCGTGCCCTCGGCGATCTTCTTGCTCATGATGCTGGAGGCGATGAGCGGGATCGCCTCGACCGTGCCCGTGGTGTCGCGGAGCGCGTAGAGGCGCTTGTCGGCGGGGGCGAGGCCGCTGCCGGCCGCGCAGATCACGCCGCCGTGGTCTCTCATCTGCCGCACCATCTCCTCGGTGGAGAGGTCGGCGCGCCAGCCGGGGATCGACTCGAGCTTGTCGAGCGTGCCGCCCGTGTGGCCGAGGCCGCGGCCCGAGAGCTGCGGCACCGCGACGCCGTAGGAGGCGACGAGCGGCATGAGCGGGAGGGTGATCTTGTCGCCCACGCCGCCCGTGGAGTGCTTGTCGACCGTGGGCTTGCCGAGCCGCGAGAAGTCGAGCGTCTCGCCGCTCGCGATCATGGCGAGCGTGAGGTCGCGGATCTCGGTGCGGTCCATGCCACGCAGCAGGATCGCCATCGCGAGCGCGGCCATCTGCTCGTCCGCCACGTAGCGGTCGGTGTACGCCGCCACGAGCCAGTCGATCTCGGCGGTCGAGAGCCGGCCGCCGTCGCGCTTGGTGCGGATCAGGTCGACGACGTCGAACGCGGCGCTCACGAGCGGTCCCCGTAGGCGTCCAGCGTGCTCGGCCCGAAGGCGTCGGGCAGCACCTCGTCGATCGTGCGGATCCCCGAGACGGTCTCCAGCAGCATGCCCGGCACCGCGTGCTCGAACAGCAGCTGCCGGCAGCGCCCGCACGGCATGAGGATGTTGCCGTCGCCGTCCACGCACGTGAAGGCCATGAGCTGGCCGCCGCCGGTGAGGTGCAGCACGGAGACGAGCGCGCACTCGGCGCAGAGGGTGAGGCCGTAGCTGGCGTTCTCGACGTTGCAGCCGGTGATCACGCGGCCGTCGGTGGCGATGGCCGCGACGCCCACGGGGAACTTCGAATAGGGGACGTACGCGCGGCCCATGGCCTCGTGCGCCGCCTCGCGGAGGGATCCCCAGTCGATGCCGCCCGACTCCACGGGCTCCACAGCGCTCACGACTTCACGTAGGGCTTGCCGGCGGCGGCGGGTCCGCGCACCTGGCCCACGAGTCCGGCGACCGCGGCGATGGTCACGACGTACGGCAGCATCAGCATGAACTCGCTCGGCACGGGCGACCCGATGACGCCGAGGACGTTCTGCAGGTTGCTCGCGAAGCCGAACAGGAGGGCCGCGAGCGTGGCGCGCAGCGGATCCCACCGGCCGAAGATCACGGCGGCCAGCGCGATGAACCCCGCGCCCGCCGTCATCTCCTTGTTGAACGCGCCGACGGATCCGAGCGTGAAGAACGCGCCGCCGAGGCCCGCGATGGCGCCCGCGAGGGACACGTTCCAGAACCGGGTCGCGGAGACCTTGATGCCCACGGTGTCGGCCGCCTGCGGATGCTCGCCCACCGCGCGGAGGCGGAGGCCCCAGCGCGTGTGGAACAGGCAGTACCAGACGAGGAACACGGCCACGTACATGACGTAGACGATGATCGTCTGCCGGAAGAGCACCGGTCCGATGATCGGGATCTGGCCGAGGACCGGGATGTCGATGCGGTCGAAGCGCGGCGGCGAGTTGAGCCGCCCCGGGTCGGCGGACAGCACCTGCGAGAACAGGAAGCTCGTGAGCCCCGTCACCAGGACGTTGAGTACGACGCCGACGATGACCTGGTCGACCAGGTACTTGATGGCGAACGCCGCGAGCACGAACGACACGAGCATGCCGGCGACCATCGCGGACGCGAGGCCGATGAGCGGCTGCCCCGTGAGGGACGCCACGACCGCGGAGACGAACGCGCCCGCCAGCAGCTGGCCCTCGATCGCGACGTTGACGACGCCCACGCGCTCCGAGAGGACGCCGCCGAGCGCGCCGAAGATGAGCGGCACCGACAGGGCGACCGTCCCGACGAGCAGTCCGGGCACGGGGATCGTCTGGCCCGCGGATGCCCAGGTGAGGAACGCCACGAGGAACAGGATCGCGAACACGGCGGTGAACCAGAGCGGCACCTTCGCCGAGCGGCGCACCATCAGCACGGACACCACCGTGAGCGCCGCGAGGACCACGGTGACGACGACGCCGGTCGCGGCGGTCGGCAGCACGAGCGGCGCGAGCTGGATGAGGTCGGTCCCGGTCGAGAGGCCGAACGTGCTCGACCCCTCGCGACCGAGCAGCACGAACAGGACGAGCGAGATCACCGTGAAGACGCCGAAGGCGACGGGCGCCTTCCAGCTGGTGGCGACGGCGCGCTCGAGCGCGGCGGCCGCGGGGACGTGCGGCGCCGGGGCGTGCGCGGCGGGGGTGGTCGCGGTCATGAGCTGAGCGCCGCCTTCCGGATCCGGGTGGTGCGACGCGCCTGGCCCGGCGCGGGCAGGCGGAAGACCGCCCGCACGAGCGGGGGCGCCGCGATGAACAGGACGATGAGCGACTGGACGACCACGACGATGTCGATGGGCACGCCCTCTGCCGCCTGCATCGAGAAGCCGCCGGCCTTGAACGCGCCGAACAGGATCCCCGCGACGAAGACCCCCCAGGGGCGGCTGCGGCCGAGCAGCGCCACCGTGATGGCGTCGAAGCCGATGCCGGCGTCGATCCCCGAGCTGAAGCCCGTCGTGACCGTGCCGAGCACCTGGCTGGCCCCCGCGAGGCCCGCGAGACCGCCGGAGATGAGCATGGCGTAGAGGTAGGAGTTCTTGACGTCGATGCCGGCGACCCGCGCGGCGCTCGGGTTCTCGCCCACCGCGCGGAAGCGGAAGCCGAGGCCGGAGCGGTTGAGGAGGTACCAGACGATCACCGTCGCGACGACGACCACGAGGAAGCCCGCGTGCAGCGAGTACCCGTCGCCGAGGAGCGCCGGGAACACCGCCGTGTCGAGCATGGCCGGTGTCTTCGGGTTGTTCGACCCGGGCGCCTGCAGGAGGCCGGGCGTCCGCAGCAGGTAGGAGAGGAGGTAGAACGCGACGTAGTTGAGCATGATCGTGACGATCACCTCGTGCGCGCCGGTGCGCGCCTTGAGGAGGCCGACGATCCCGCCCCAGACCGCGCCGCCGACGATGCCCGCGCCGACGGCGAGCACCAGGTGGATCACGGGCGGCAGGTCGAAGCTGAAGCCCACCCAGCCGGCGCAGGCCGCGGCGATGAGCATCTGCCCGCGCGCGCCGATGTTGAACAGGCCCACGCGGAACGCGAGCGCGACGCCGAGGCCCGCCGCGATCAGCGGGGTCGCGAAGGTCAGCGTCTCGGTGAGCGGCTTGATGCCGTTCGCGAACCCCGGCCGGCGGAAGTTGTAGATCGAGCCCTGGAAGAGCGCGGAGTAGGCGCCGGACGCGGCGTCCCACCCGGCGCGCAGGGTGTCGAGCGGGCGGCTGAAGAAGTACCCGGCCGCCTTCTGCGTCTCCTCGTCGGTGACGGCGATGAGCAGCGCGCCGACGATCAGCGACAGCACGACCGCGAGCACCGACAGGAGCGCGCTGCCGCTCGCGATCTCGCGGAGGATCTGCCCGGCGCGGGAGCCCTCGTCGCCGTCGCCGCCCGCCACGGCGGGCACGCCCGCGGGCGACTCGGAGCGTGTGGGGTCGCCCACGGATCCGGCCTCGCGACCGGAGGCGGGCAGCTGCCCCGCTGGCGGGTCCTCGGGCCCCTGGCCCTCGGGACGAGTGGTGTCGTCGGTCATGCGGTGCGCCCTCCGGCGGTCGTGGTGGTGGGGACGGATGCGGGGACCTCGCCGGCCATCATCAGGCCGAGCACGTCGCGGGGGGTGTCGCCCGGGACGATGCCGACGATGCCGCCGCGGTACATGACGGCGATGCGGTCGGCCAGCGCCGCGACCTCGTCGAGCTCGGTGGAGACGACGATGACGGGCAGGCCGCGGTCACGGGTCTCGACGACGCGCGTGTGCACGAACTCGATGGAGCCGACGTCGAGGCCGCGCGTGGGCTGCGCGGCGACGAAGAGGCGGAGGTCGCGGCTGAGCTCGCGCGCGAGCACGACCTTCTGCGCGTTGCCGCCGGAGAGCCGGCCGACGTGCGTGTCGATGCCCTGCGTGCGGATGTCGAACTCGCGCACGCGGTCACGCGCGAACTCGTCGAGGTAGCCGAGCTTCAGGGATCCGGCGACGACGAACGGCGGGCTGTCGGACCGGTCGAGCATGAGGTTCTCGGCGATGGTGAACTCGCCGACGAGCCCGTCGTCGTTGCGGTCCTCGGGGACGAAGCCGACACCGGCGTCGAGCACACGGCGGACCGAGCGGCCGGTGAGGCGCGTGCCGTCGAGGTCGATGGTGCCGGACACGCGCGGCTGCAGCCCGAGGATCGCCTCGGTGAGCTCGGTCTGCCCGTTGCCCTGGACGCCCGCGATGGCGAGGATCTCCCCCGCGTGCACCTCGAAGCTCACGCCGTCGACGACGACCTGGCCGGACGCGTCCACCACCGTGAGGTCGCGCACGACGAGGGCGGCGGCGCCCGGCGTCGCGGGCTCCTTCTGCACGGTGAGCGACACGCTCCGGCCCACCATGAGGGACGCGAGCTCGGCGTTGCTCGCGGTGGGCTCGGCCTCGCCGACGACCTTGCCGAGCCGGATGACGGTGATGCGGTCCGCGACCTCGCGGACCTCGCGCAGCTTGTGGGTGATGAAGACGATGCCGGTGCCCGCGTCGCGGAGCTGCTTCATGATCACCATGAGCTCGTCGGTCTCCTGCGGCGTGAGCACCGCGGTCGGCTCGTCGAACACGAGCACCTCGGCGTCACGTGACAGGGCCTTGATGATCTCGACCCGCTGCTGCACGCCGACGGGCAGGTCGGCGACGAGCGCGTCCGGGTCCACGTCGAAGCCGAACCGGGCGGAGATCTCGCGCACCTTCGCGCGGGCGCCCGCCAGGTCGAGCCGTCCGCCGAGCTTCGTCTCCTCGTGTCCGAGCATGACGTTCTCCGCGACCGTGAACACGGGGATGAGCATGAAGTGCTGGTGCACCATGCCGATGCCCGCGGCCATCGCGTCGCCGGGGCCGGCGAACCGCGCCACCCGGTCGTCGAGGAGGATCTCGCCCTCCTCGGCCTGGTACAGGCCGTAGAGGACGTTCATCAGCGTGGACTTGCCCGCGCCGTTCTCGCCCAGCAGGCAGTGGATCTCGCCCGGGTGGACGACGAGGTCGATGTGGTCGTTGGCCACCAGCGCGCCGAAGCGCTTGGTGATTCCCCGCAGTTCGAGCTTCATCGGATCAATCTGTTCGGTGGGTGTGGTGAGCACGCGGCGGGGGGACCGGCGACTGCCGATCCCCCCGCGGTGCGTTCGATGCTACTTCGTCAGCGACGACGGCGACTCGACGGTGATCGAGCCGTCGATGATGCCGGCCTTGATCGTCTCGAGCTCGCCCGAGAGGTCCGACGGGACCTCGGACTCGTAGTCGTGGAACGGGGCGATGTCCACGCCGCCGTTCTTGAGCGTGCCGACGTACGGCGTCGCGTCGAACTTGTCGTCCGCCGCCGTCTTCACGACGTCCTCAACACCGGCGTCGATGCCCTTGAGCACCGAGGTGAGGAAGAGGTCCTTGAGGTCGGGCGCGGTCTCGTACGCGTCGGAGTCGACGCCCACCATGACGACCTTCTTGTCGCTCGAGTCGCGGATGGCCTCGCCCGCGCTGAGGAAGATCGGACCGCCGACGGGCATGATGACGTCCGCGCCCTGGTCGATCAGCGTCTGCGCCGCGGTCTTGGCCGTCTGGTTGGCGACGAACTCGCCGGTGAACGACCCGCTCTGGCTCGCGACGTCCCAGCCGATGGCCTTGACGTCCTTGCCCTTCTGCTCGTTGTAGTAGTTCACGCCGTCGACGAAGCCGTCCATGAAGATCGTGACGGTCGGGATCTGCAGCCCGCCGAAGGTGCCGACGGTGCCGGTCTTCGAGTAGGCCGCCGCCGCGTAGCCCGCGAGGAACGCGGCCTCGCTCGTGTTGAAGGTGATGGGCTTGACGTTCGGTGCGTCGATGGACGCGTCGTCGATGATCGCGTACTCGGTGTCGGGGTTGGCGGCTGCCGCCTCCTTGGTGGCGTCCGCGAGCAGGAAGCCGACGGTGACGATGAGGCCGCAGCCCTGGTCGGCGAGGTTGGTGAGGTTCGGCGCGAAGTCGGTCTCCGCGGCGGACTCGACCGTCTTCGGGGTGTCGAGGCCGAGGTCGGTGGCCGCCTTGGTGAGGCCCTCGAAGCCGAGCTGGTTGAACGACTTGTCGTCGAAGCCGCCGGAGTCGGAGACCATGCAGGAGACGAGGTCGCTCTTCGCGGCGCCGCCGGTGCCTCCCGCGGTCGACTCGGGGGCGGCGCCGCAGCCCGCGAGGATCGCGGTGATGCCGACGGCGGCGAGACCGCCGAGGGCGGCCTTTCGGGTGGTGATGGTCACTGTGGCCTCCAGGTGCAGCCCGGGTCAGCCGGGCGATGTGGGTTCATGTTACCCATGCACGGGAATGCGTCCCGTGCCCCGATCGGGCCCCGGGGCGCAAGCGTTATCGATCCGGGACGGCCCCGAAACACCGCGGCAACACGGGCTCTGCTACGGCGTGGAGACCGACTTCACCTGCACGTCGCCGGAGACGATGCGGGCCTTCAGCGCGTCGAGCTCGGACTGCAGCTCAGGCGACACCGAAGCGGCGAGGTCGTGGTACTCCGCGAGCCCGACGCCGCCGTTCGCGAGCGTGCCCACGTACGGCTCCGACGTGAACGACCCCTTCTGGTCGTCGGCCACGATGTCGACCACGGCCTCGCCGGTGTCCTTGAGCACGCTCGTGAGCAGGAGCGGCCGGTACTCGGCGGGGAGGGTGTCGTAGCCGTCGTTGTCGACCCAGATCAGCTTGCCGCTGCCGTGCGCGAGGATCGCGGACGCCGCACCCTCCCCCACCTGACCGGCCACCGGCATGATGACGTCGGCGCCCTGGTCGAGCAGGTTCTGCGTCGTGGTCTGGCCCTTCGACACGTCCTCGAAGTCACCGGTGAAGGTGCCGTCCTGCGCCGCGGCGTCCCAGCCGAGCGCCTGGACGCTCGTGCCGTGCGCCTGGTTGTACGCGGCCACGCCGTCGACGAAGCCGTCCATGAAGAGGGTGACGGGCGGCTGGTTGCCTCCGCCGAAAGTGCCGACCTTGCCGGTCTCGCTCACGCCCGCCGCGAGGTAGCCCGCGAGGTAGGAGGCCTGCGCCGTGTCGAACACGAGCGGCTTGACGTTCGGGGCGTCGACGACCTCGTCGACGATGGAGAAGTGCACGTCCGGGTTGGCGGCGGCCGCAGCCGACGTGGCGTCCGCCAGCTCGTAGCCGACGGTGAGGATGAAGCCGCAGCCCGTGCCCACCGCCTGCTCGACGTTCGGGGCGAGATCGGTCTCCGAGGTCGAGACGAGGACGTCCGCCTGGATCCCCAGCTCCTGCTCCGCGCGCTGGAGCCCCTCCCAGCTCGACTGGTTGAAGGAGCGGTCCTGCAGGCCGCCGGAGTTGGTCACCATGCGGGCGCAGTAGTCGCTCGCGGACGCGGATCCGGTGGCGCCGGGCTCGGGGGCCGCGCCGCACCCGGCGAGGGCCGCGGCGGAGAGGAGGGCGATGGGCAGGATGACGGCGCGGACGGCGCCGCGGGTGCGGGGCATCCCCGGAATCTAACGGCGGCGCTCCCGGCGCCTTCCGGCCATCGGGAGCGCCCGCGGGGTTCGTTACCCCTTCGTTACAGGACGTCCGTCCCGCCGCTGAGCTTGAGCGCGTCCACCACGCTCTTCACGCGCTGCGCGTTCTCCTTGGTGGTCACGAGCAGGGCATCGGGGGTGTCGACGACGACGATGTCCCGCACCCCGATGAGGCTGATCACGCGCTTGCTGTTGGCGACCACGATGCCGCTCGACGCGTCGGACAGGACGCGCGCGTCCTCCCCGAGGATCACGAGGTCGGACTTGCGGCCGCTCGAGTGCATCTTGGCGACGGAGGCGAAGTCGCCCACGTCGTCCCAGGTGAAGCGGCCGGGGATCACGGCGAGCGCCCCACGGGCGGCGGCCGGCTCGGCGACCGCGTAGTCGATCGCGATCTTCTTGAGGTTGGGCCACACGCGGTCGACGACGAGGCCGCGGTCAGCGGTGTCCCACGCCTCGGCGAGCTCGAGGACGCCCTTCAGCAGCTCAGGCTCGGTGCGGCCGAGCTCCTCGAGGAGGCGGTCGGCGCGGGCGATGAACATGCCGGCGTTCCAGAGGTGCGTGCCGCCCTTCACGTAGCCGCGGGCGACGCCGATGCTCGGCTTCTCCACGAACGACGCGACCTTGAGGGCGTGCGGGGCGTCCGGGATGCTGAGCGCCTTGCCGGTGTGGATGTAGCCGAAGCCGGTCGCGGGCTCCGTCGGCGTGATGCCGATGGTGGTGATGTAGCCGGCATCGGCGGCGATGACGGCCTCGCGCACGGTGTCGCGGAAGCGGTCGGGGTCGGCAATGACGTGGTCGGCCGCGAACGAGCCGATGATGACGCCCGGCTCGCGGCGCTGGAGGATGGCCGCGGCCAGTGCGATGGCGGCGGTGCTGTCGCGCCCCTCGCTCTCGAGGACGACGTTCGGGTCGGCGAGCTCGGGCAGCTGCGCCTCGACGGCGGCCCGGTGGGCGCGGCCGGTGACGACCATGATCCGGTCCTCGCCGGAGAGCGGGGCGAGGCGCTCCCACGTGTCGCGGAGGAGCGTGCGGCCGGAACCGGTGAGGTCGTGGAGGAACTTCGGTGCGTCCGCGCGGGACAGCGGCCAGAGGCGCGAGCCCACGCCCCCCGCGGGGATCACGCTGTAGAAACGGGAGATCGCGCTCGTCTGCTCGGTCATGGGCCCACACTATCGGCACCCTGGGAAACAGCCGGATGCGTCGAGTTCACGTGACGGCAACGGGGCGTTCACGGGGCCGCGGCGACGGCGACGGCCCCCGTCCCTAGCGTCGGGGGCATGCGCGTAGCCGTCGTCAGCGAGAGCTTCCTCCCCACCGTCAACGGCGTCACCACGAGCGTCTGCCGGGTGCTCGAGCACCTGAGGGACCGCGGTCACCAGGTGATGGTGATCGCCCCGGACGCCGGCGCCCCGTCCGAGTTCGCGGGCTTCCCCGTCCACGGCGTCCCCGCCTTCGCCTACCGGCAGTTCCCGGTGGGGATCCCCAGCCCGCAGGTGCTGCGCCTCCTGACCGACTTCACGCCGGACGTGCTGCACACCGCGTCGCCCCTCTTCCTGGGCGCGCAGGCCATCGCGGCCGCGACCCGCATCGACACCCCGTCCGTCGCCGTGTTCCAGACCGACGTGGCCGGCTACGCCCGCCGGAACCGCCTGGCCGCGACCGCGCCGTACGTGTGGCGGCTCGTGCGCTGGATCCACCAGGGCGCCGACCTGACCCTCGCACCGTCGAGCGCCGCGGCCGCCGACCTCGCGGCAGCGGGCGTCGAGCGCGTCGCCCGCTGGGGTCGCGGCGTCGACCTCGACCGCTACCACCCCCGCAACCGCGCCATGGAGGACGCGGTCGCGCTCCGGCACCGCGTCGCGCCGGGCGGCGAGACGGTCGTCGGCTACGTGGGCCGCATCGCCCCCGAGAAGCAGCTCGAGCGGTTCTCCGCGCTCCGCGGGATCCCCGGCGTGCGCTTCCTCATCGCGGGCGACGGCCCGAGCCAGGCCTCGGCACGACGCGCCCTCGCGGGCATGCCCGTCACGTGGCTCGGCCGCGTGGGCGGTCGCGAGCTCGCCGCCGCGTACGCCGCCATGGACGTCTTCGTGCACACCGGCACCGAGGAGACGTTCGGCCAGACCGTGCAGGAGGCGCACGCGTCCGGCCTCCCCGTGGTCGCGCCGCACGCCGGCGGACCGATCGACCTGGTCGCGCACGGGACGGACGGCTTCCTCTTCGACCCGGCGTCGCCCCGGGACGCGCACCTGCGCCGCCTCGTGGACGAGCTCGTCGCCAGCGAGCCGATGCGGCTCCGCATGGGCGAGGCCGGTCGCCGGGCCGTCCTCGGCCGCTCCTGGGCCACGATCGGCGACGAGCTCATCGGGCACTACGGCCGCGCCGTCTCCGCGCGCCGCTCGGCCCTGCAGGCGGCTGGTCCCGCGGACGCCGGCCCCGTCCCCGTCGTCGCCTGACCCCGTCGCCCACGGCCCGCGACGCTTAGGGTGCCCTAACGGGTGACCGCCCGGACCCGCCCGTAGACTCGTCGACGACGCGCAATGTCGGCGCGAAGGCGCTCCGCCCTCGGGGCACCAGCATCAGGGAGGGTCGTTCCGTGTCCATCAAGACGGCAGGAACCCGCGAACCGCACACGTCGCGCGCACCGAAGGTCCCCGCGGGGACGCTGTACCGGGGCCGTGAGGGCATGTGGTCATGGGTGTTGCACCGCATAACCGGCGTGTCCATCTTCTTTTTCCTCCTCGTGCACGTGCTCGACACGAGCCTCATCCGCGTGAGCCCCGAGGCCTACAACGCGGTCATCGGCACGTACAAGAACCCGATCATGGGCATCGGCGAGGTCGCCCTCGTCGGGGCCATCGGCTTCCACGCGCTCAACGGGCTGCGGATCATCCTCATCGACTTCTGGCGCTTCGGCGCCAAGCACCAGCGGCTCATGTTCTACGTGGTCATCGGCCTGTGGGTCGTGCTCATGGCCGGCTTCGTGCCGCGCCACCTCATGAACGTGTTCAGCGAAGCGGGATGGATCTGATCGTGAGCGACATCGCACAGCAGGTGAGCATCGAGCGTCCCCGCCAGCCCCGGCAGCCGCGTCGTCAGGGCGGCGTCAACTGGGAGAAGTGGGGCTGGATGTACATGCGCGCCTCGGGCGTCGTGCTCGTCGTGCTCATCTTCGGCCACCTCTACGTCAACCTCATCCAGGGCGAGGGCATCAAGGCCATCGACTTCGCGTTCGTCGGCGGCAAGCTCTCCGACCCGTTCTGGAAGGTGTGGGACATCGCGCTCCTCTGGCTCGCGGTCATCCACGGCGCCAACGGCATGCGCACCCTCGTGAACGACTACGCCGCGTCGCCCCGCACCCGCACGATCCTCAAGGGCGCGCTCGTCACGTCCACGGTCGTCCTGCTGGTGCTCGGCACGCTCGTCGTCTTCACCTTCGACCCGTGCCCCGCCGGCCAGCCCGCCGACCTGCTGCCCTCCTTCTGCGGCGACCTCTAGCCGCTCACCCCTCCCGCCTCGAGAAAGAAGCCCGTGACCACTGACACCGCCACCCCCGGTTCCGAGCCCTCCGCGAGCACCATCGTGGACGGCGTCCACTACCACCAGTTCGACATCGTCATCGTGGGTGCGGGCGGCGCCGGCATGCGCGCGGCGATCGAGGCGGGACCGCAGGCGAACACGGCCGTCATCTCGAAGCTCTACCCGACGCGCTCCCACACGGGCGCGGCGCAGGGCGGCATGGCCGCCGCGCTCGCGAACGTCGAGGAGGACAGCTGGGAGTGGCACACCTTCGACACCGTCAAGGGCGGCGACTACCTCGTCGACCAGGACGCGGCGGAGATCCTCGCGAAGGAGGCCATCGACGCGGTCATCGACCTCGAGAACATGGGCCTCCCCTTCAACCGCACGCCCGACGGCAAGATCGACCAGCGCCGCTTTGGCGGCCACACGGCCGACCACGGCAAGAGCCCCGTCCGCCGGTCCTGCTACGCGGCCGACCGCACGGGCCACATGATCCTGCAGACGCTGTACCAGAACTGCGTCAAGTTCGGCATCAACTTCTTCAACGAGTTCTACGTCCTCGACCTCGTCATGGCCGAGGTCGACGGCAAGGAGCAGCCCGCGGGCGTCGTGGCCCTCGAGCTGTCGACCGGCGAGATCCACGTCTTCCAGTCGAAGGCCGTGATCTTCGCGACCGGCGGCTTCGGCAAGATCTACAAGACGACCTCGAACGCGCACACCCTCACGGGCGACGGCGTCGGGATCATCTGGCGCAAGGGCCTGCCGCTCGAGGACATGGAGTTCTTCCAGTTCCATCCGACCGGTCTGGCCGGCCTCGGCATCCTCCTGTCCGAGGCGGCCCGCGGCGAGGGCGCGATCCTCCGCAACAGCGAGGGCGAGCGGTTCATGGAGCGCTACGCGCCCACCATCAAGGACCTCGCTCCCCGCGACATCGTCGCCCGGTGCATGGCCACGGAGATCCGCGAGGGTCGCGGCGCGGGCCCGAACGAGGACTACGTCTACCTCGACATCACGCACCTGGAGCCCGCGGTCATCGACGCGAAGCTCCCGGACATCACGGAGTTCGCGCGCACGTACCTCGGCGTCGAGCCGTACACGGAGCCCGTGCCCGTGCTGCCGACCGCGCACTACGCGATGGGCGGCATCCCCACGAACATCAAGGCCGAGGTCCTCTCCGACAACTCCACCGTGGTGCCCGGCCTCTACGCGGCCGGCGAGTGCGCGTGCGTGTCCGTCCACGGATCCAATCGCCTCGGCACCAACTCGCTCCTCGACATCAACGTGTTCGGCAAGCGCGCGGGCAACTACGCGGCCGAGTACGTCAAGGGCGTCGACTTCACGCCGCTCCCCGCGGACGCCGCGGACTTCGTGAAGGGCCTCGTCGAGGGCGCGCGCAACTCCAACGGCACCGAGCGGATCTCGACCCTGCGTCGCGAGCTGCAGGAGTCGATGGACCGCAACGCCCAGGTGTTCCGCACCGAGGACACGCTGATCGAGGTCACCAAGGTGATCGCCGACCTGCGCGATCGGTACACGAACATCCAGGTGCAGGACAAGGGCCAGCGGTTCAACACGGACCTGCTCGAGGCCATCGAGCTCGGCTTCCTGCTCGACCTCGCGGAGGTCGTCGTGTACTCGGCGATGTACCGCAAGGAGAGCCGCGGCGGCCACTTCCGCGAGGACTTCCCGAAGCGGGACGACGAGAACTACATGGTCCACACCATGGCGTACCTCACCGGCGACGCGCACAGCACCGACGCCGGCGACCACATCAAGCTCAGCACCAAGCCCGTGGTCATCACGAACTACCAGCCGATGGAGCGGAAGTACTGACCCCTGGGGTCAGCACCGACGCACATCACCGCACCACCGATCCGATAGGACGCACGCGTGAGCACCGCAACCCTGGACGCACCCCCCGCGGGAGAGGCCTCGGCCATCCCCACCTTCACGGTGACCCTCATCATCCGCCGCTACCTGCCCGGCCAGGACGCCGAACCGCGATGGGAGGACTTCGACGTCGAGGTCTACCCGACCGACCGCATCCTCGACGCGCTGCACAAGATCAAGTGGGAGCAGGACGGGTCGCTGACCTTCCGCCGCTCCTGCGCGCACGGCGTGTGCGGATCCGACGCGATGCGCATCAACGGCCGCAACCGCATGGCCTGCAAGACGCTCATCAAGGACCTCGACATCTCGCAGCCCATCTACGTGGAGGCCATCAAGGGCCTGCCGCTGGAGAAGGACCTCGTCGTCGACATGGAGCCGTTCTTCGAGTCGTTCCGCGACGTGCAGCCGTTCCTCATCTCCAACACGAAGCCGGAGAAGGGCAAGGAGCGGATCCAGTCCGCGGCCGAGCGCGCCCGCTTCGACGACACCACCAAGTGCATCCTCTGCGCCGCGTGCACGTCGTCGTGCCCCGTGTTCTGGACCGACGGCCAGTACTTCGGTCCGGCCGCCATCGTCAACGCGCACCGCTTCATCTTCGACTCGCGCGACGAGTCGAACGTGCGCCTCGACATCCTCAACGACAAGGAGGGCGTGTGGCGGTGCCGCACGACCTTCAACTGCTCCGAGGCCTGCCCGCGCGGCATCCAGGTGACGCAGGCGATCGCCGAGGTCAAGCAGGCGATCATGCGCGGCAAGGCGTAGCGCCGCAGCCCCACCGCACGAACACGGCCCCGCAGCTCCTCGGAGCTGCGGGGCCGTGCGTCTGCGCGGGCGGGTCAGGCGGCCGCGAGGATCCGCTCGGCCGCGGCGCGAGCATCGGCCGCCGTGCGTGCGCAAAGGACGGCCTGTGCGGCGGCGCGCGCGTCGTCGAGGGTGCGGCGGCCGAGCTCCAGGCGGACGTCGGCGAGCGCGGCGGGCGTCATCGAGAGGCTCGTGGCGCCCAGGCCGACGAGCACCACCGCGAGGAGCGGGTCGGCGGCCGCCTCGCCGCAGATGCCCACCGGCGTGCCGGACGCACGGCCCGCGTCGCCCAGCGTGCGGACGAGGCGGAGGACCGCCGGGTGCCACGGGTCCTGGTAGGACGCGACCGAGCCGAGCAGGCGGTCCGCCGCCATCGTGTACTGCGTGAGGTCGTTCGTGCCGATGCTCACGAAGTCGGCGACCTCGACGACCTGGTCGGCGAGGAGCGCGAGCGACGGCACCTCGGCCATCACGCCCACCGTGCGGAGCCCGAGCTCGCGGCCGAGGTCGACGAAGTACGCCGTCTCCTCCGCGTCGGCGACCATGGGCGCCATGACCCAGAGGTCGGCGTCGGTGGCCGCGTCCGCCGCGGCGAGGGCCGTGAGCTGGTCGCGGAGGATCTGCTCGTGCGCGCGGAGGGCTCGCAGGCCGCGGAGGCCGAGCGCCGGGTTCTCCTCGTCGGCGTCGGTGAGGAAGGCGAGCGGCTTGTCGGCGCCGGCGTCGAGCGCGCGGACCACGACCTTGCGGTCGGGGAAGGCCTCGAGGAGCGCCGTGTACTGCGCGGTCTGCGCCGCGACGGACGGCGCCTCGGCGGCGTCGAGGAACAGGAACTCGGTGCGGAAGAGGCCGACGCCCTCGGCGCCGAGCTCGACCGCGCGGGCGGCCTCCGCCGGGGATCCGAGGTTGGCGAGGAGCGGGACGGGCGTGCCGTCCGCCAGCGCGCCGTCGGTGACGGGCAAGGCCAGCGCCTCCTCGCGGGCGCGGATGCGGCGCACGGCGTCCTCGCGCTCGGCGTCGGACGGATCCGCGATGACGAGGCCGGCCGCGGCGTCGACGACGACCTCGGTGCCCTCGGGGAGGCCGGCGGCGCCCGTCGCGCCGACGATGGCCGGGATGGACCGGCTGCGGGCGAGGATCGCGGTGTGGCTGGTGGGGCCGCCGTCGGTCGTGACCAGGGCGAGCACGCGGTCGAGCTCGAGGAGGGCCGTGTCGGCGGGCGCGAGGTCGCGCGCGACGAGGACGAAGGGCGCGTCCGCCGTCGGGATCCCCGGCGCAGGCACCCCCCGGAGCCGCGCGATGACGCGCTGGGCGACGTCGGCGAGGTCCGCCGCGCGCTCGGCCATGTAGCCGCCCATGCCGGTGAGCAGCTCCTGGAAGGTGGCGAACGCCTCGAAAACGGCGCGCTCGCCCGAGCGTCCCTGGCCGACGAGCCGGCTGACCGAGTCGAGGAGGGCGGGGTCGCGCGCCATGAGCGACTGCGCGTCGAGCACGTCCTTCGCGTCGCCGCCGGCGCGGGCGCCGCGCGCAGCGAGGTCGTCGGCCGTGGCGGCGAGGGCGTCGGCGACGCGGGCGACCTCGGCGTCGGCGTGGCCCGTGAACGGCTCCGTGCCGGGCTCGGGCAGCGGGTCGGGCATCCGCATCACGGGCCCGGTGGCCACTCCGTGTCCGACTCCGATACCGGTGATGCGCACAGGGACTCCCTCGCTCGGGTGCGTGACGCGCGGACGGACGGCGCCCGCGCGGGTCGCCGTCCGGTCGGGGTGCCGGAACGGCCCGCCCACGCTACCAGGGGCCCGGCGGCCCGTATCCTCGGGGGATGACCGCCCCCGACGGCCGCGGGCGCCCCGACCGCGCCGCCTCCGCATCCGCCTCCCCCGGCACGCCGCCCCAGGACCCACCCGCGCCCACGGGCATCCCGGCGCTCGTCACCCGCGTGATGGCGCTGAAGCCCGTGCGCGTGTTCCTCGCCTACGGGGCCGCCGGCGGACCGATCCTCGCCGCCGGCATGTCGTACCAGGCGGTGTTCGCGGTGTTCGCGGCGCTCGCGGTCGGCTTCTCGGTGGCGGGCTCGGTGCTCGCGGACAACCCGATGCTGCTCGACTCGCTGCTCAGCATCATCCAGGGGGCGGTGCCCGGCCTGTTCGGACCCGATGGTGTGATCAAGGACCCGCAGGAGCTGCTCCAGTCGCGCGCGATCAACCTGGCCGGCATCATCGGCTCCATCGGCCTCCTCGTCACCGCGCTCGGCTGGCTGGCCTCGACGCGCGACTCTGTCCGGCGCATCTTCGAGCTGCCGCCGCCGATCACGTTCTTCCTGCTCCTCAAGGTGAAGGACCTCGGGCTCGCGCTGGTCTTCGCCCTCGCGATGCTGCTGTCGGCGGCGCTCTCGGTGGTCAGCACCGGGCTCCTCGGCTTCGTGTTCCGGCTGATGCAGGTCGGCGAGGACTCGCTGCTCGCGATCGTCGTGGGCCGCACCGTGGGCCTCGCGCTCGTGCTCGCGCTCGACACTGCCGTGCTCGCGGGGGCGTACCGGATCCTGTCGGGCGTCCGGATCCCCCGGACGCAGCTCCTCCAGGGCGCGCTCCTCGGCGGCGTGGCGATGGGCGTCCTCAAGGTGCTCGGCACGGCGCTCCTCGGCGGCGCGAGCCGGAACCCGCTGCTCGCGTCGTTCGCGGTGATCATCGGGCTCCTGATCTGGTTCAACCTCATCTGCCAGGTCATCCTCATCTGCGCGTCGTGGATCGCCGTGAGCATGCAGGACCGCGGCATCGACGCCCGGTCCCTCACCCCCGAGCAGCTGGAGCAGGAGCGCGTCGCGAAGCTCGACGAGGCACGCCGGATCCTCGAGGAGGAGGAGCGTGCCCGGGAGCGGGAGCGGTACGCGCAGTCGCGCGGCATCACGCGGGTGCTGCTCGGGTTGCGGCGGAGACGCCGCCGTTAGGATCGAGACCATGCCCTCGAACCTCCGCGTCGCGTCCATCAACACGAACGGCATCCGGGCCGCGTTCCGCAAGGGCATGGGCGACTGGCTCGACACGCGCGACGTCGACATCCTCGCCATCCAGGAGGTCCGCGCCGAGACGAGCGACATCGAGGGCCTCCTCGGCCCCGAGTGGAACGTGCTGCACGACGCCGCGACCGCCAAGGGCCGCGCGGGCGTCGCCATCGCGAGCCGCCGCCGCGCCGAGATCCACCGCGTCGCCATCGGCGCGGAGGACTTCGACAGCGCGGGCCGCTGGCTCGAGGCCGACTACGACGTGGACGGCACGATCGTCACGGTCGTGAGCGCCTACGTGCACTCCGGCGAGGTCGGCACCGCCAAGCAGGACGAGAAGTGGCGCTTCCTCGACGGCATGGAGAAGCGCCTGCCCGAGATCGCCGAGCACTCCGAGCTCGCGGTCGTCGTCGGCGACCTCAACGTCGGGCACCGCGAGCTCGACATCCGCAACTGGAAGGGCAACGTGAAGCGCGCCGGGTTCCTGCCGCGCGAGCGCGCCTACCTCGACCGGATCCTCGGCGCGCGCGGCGAGGACGTCACGGGCGTCGACGGATCCACCGGCCCCGGCCTCGGCTGGGTCGACGTCGGACGCCAGCAGGCCGGCGAGGTCGACGGCCCGTACACGTGGTGGAGCTGGCGCGGCAAGGCGTTCGACAACGACACCGGCTGGCGCATCGACTACCAGCTCGCGACCCCGGCCCTCGCGGAGAAGGTCGTGGGCTACGCGGTCGACCGCGCCGAGGCCTACGACAAGCGATGGTCGGACCACACGCCCGTGGTCGTCGACTACGCGATCTGACCCGTCGCCCGCACCCTCGCTCCCCTCCCCCTCCGCGCCGCACCGGCGCCCCGCGAGCGTCCCGCGCTCCCCTCACGAAGGCATCGCCATGACCGCACGTCCCGTCCTCTTCTCCGGCATGCAGCCGTCCGCCGACTCGCTGCAGATCGGCAACTACATCGGCGCGCTCCTGCAGTGGAAGGAGCTGCAGACCACGCACGACGCCGTGTTCTGCGTCGTCGACCTGCACGCCATCACCGTCCCGCAGGATCCGGGGGCCCTCCGCGACTCCACCCGGCGCACCGCCGCGCAGTACATCGCGGCGGGCATCGACCCGGCCGTCTCCACGCTCTTCGTGCAGTCGCACGTGTCGGCGCACACCGAGCTGGCGTGGATCCTCAACACGCTGACCGGCTTCGGCGAGGCGAGCCGCATGACCCAGTTCAAGGACAAGTCGCAGAAGCAGGGCGCCGACGCGACGACCCTCGGGCTCTTCGCGTACCCGACGCTCATGGCGGCCGACATCCTGCTCTACGGCACCGAGGTCGTACCCGTGGGGGACGACCAGAAGCAGCACGTGGAGCTCACGCGCGACCTCGCGAAGCGCTTCAACTCGCGGTTCGGCGACGTGTTCCGCATCCCGGAGCCGATGATCCAGAAGGACACGGCCCGCATCTACGACCTGCAGGACCCGACGTCGAAGATGAGCAAGTCCGCGGCCAGCGACGCGGGCGTCGTGTGGCTGCTGGACGAGCCCGCGAAGACCGCCAAGAAGATCCGCTCGGCCGTCACCGACACCGGCCGCGAGGTGCGCTTCGACCGCGGCGAGAAGCCCGGCGTCTCGAACCTGCTGACGATCCTGTCGGCCTTCGAGGGCACCGCCGTGCCCGCGCTCGAGGAGCGCTACGCGGGCCGCGGCTACGGCGACCTCAAGAAGGACGTCGCCGAGACCGTCACGGGCGTGTTCGAGCCGATCCGCGCGCGGAGCCTCGAGCTCCTCGACGACCCGGCCGAGCTCGACCGCATGCTCGCCGGCAACGCGGAGCGCGCCGAGGAGCGGGCGGACGCCATGCTCGCCCGCGTGTACGACGCCGTCGGGCTCGTGCGGCGCGTGGGACGGTGACCCTGCGGCTGGTCCTCCTCGACCTCGACGACACGCTGGTGGACCACCGCGGCGCCGTCGCGGAAGGGATCACGGCGCACGCCGCGGCGCGGGGACTGCTCGACGCCGAGGACGCCACCGCCGCCGACCGCGCCGTTGGGCTGTGGCGCGACCTCGAGGAGGAGCACTACCACCGGTACCTCGCGGGCGAGCTGGACTTCCAGGGCAAGCGTCGGGCGCGGGTGCGCGGCTTCCTCGCCGCCATGGGGTCCCCCGATGCGGACGACCTCACGGACGACGACGCCGCGACGGACGCGTGGTTCGCCGGCTACCTCACGGGGTACGCGGCCGCGTGGCGGACGCTGCCCGGAGCCCACGACGCCCTCGACGAGATCGAGCGCCGGCACCCCGGCGTGCGCCTCGGCATCGTGACCAACGGCGAGCGCAGCCAGCAGGAGCCGAAGATCGCCGCTGTCGGGCTCACCGCACGCCTGGCTCCCGTGGTCTGCTCGGGCGACCTCGACTTCGCCAAGCCCGACCCGCGGATCTTCCACCTCGCGTGCGCGGAGGCGGGCGTGGATCCGGCCGACGCCGTCATGGTGGGCGACCGGCTCCGCACCGACGCGCTCGGGGCGGCCGACGCGGGGCTCGGCGGCGTGTGGCTGGATCGAGGCGGTCGGTCGCGCATCGTCGCGCCGGCGGGCGGGGACGCCGCCGTGGACAGTCGTGTTCCGGGAGCGGTACTCCGCATCACGGCCCTCGACGCGCTTGCCGCAGCCGTCACCGCTCTCTCGGACCGGCCGGGTCGCGGCGCCGGGGCCTGAGGAGAGGCCCGGACGCGGAGCACCGGAGGCCACCTCCGGACGACCAGCCCGGCGGGAGCCCCCGAGATCCGGCGCGCGCGTCGCCGCGCGGCCGCCCTCGGGGGCTCGGCCGCTCAGCCCCGACCGTCGCGGTCGGCCTGGGCGAGCATCCGCTTCGTCAACTCGCTCGGCACCGCTGCCTCCAGGTAGACCTCCCCGGCGCTCCCGGAGGTGACGCCGCGGACGAAGCCCCTGCCGGTCTTCGCGTCGAACCGGTCGACCCAGGGCCCTCCGGACCCGCCGCCTTCGAACCCGCAGCCCTCTGCGGCCATGACCCCTGCGTGGCCCGAGTCCACGGTCGAGGTCCGGCACGCGGACAGGCGAGCACCGCCGAGGCGGTTGACCGGATACGCGAGCAGTTCGATGGGGAGGCCGGACGGCGCGGCACCGATGGTCAGGCCGTCACCTCCCACGATGGACCCCAGCGACCGGCCGGCGGGGTCCGGGGCGGTCACCGCGAAGCCGATGTCCGTCGCCGCCACGTCCGAGGGTATGGGTCCCTCGCTCCCCTTCGTTATCCATGCCGTGCTCGTGAGCAGGTGCTTCTCGGGGAAGTGTCCGAACGGGGCTCGGCCGTCGACATAGCCCGGCACGAATTCCCAGTGCCGCTGCCACCCCCCGCCCTGGCCGGTGTGCACGCAGTGCCCCGCCGTCATGACGACCCGGCCGCTCGGGGTGTTGATCGCCACTCCCGAGCAGGCGTATCGGTGGACCTCTCCGGGGTCCGTGTAGAAGACCCTGCCGACCACGGCCGATCCCCGCGGCTCCTCGAAGGCCTGCGGACCCACCGCGGCCGACGTCGGCGCGGCAGGCTGCGCCAGGGTCTCCATCCGCGCGACCGCAGCGGAGCCGCTCTCCTCGTCGGGGACACCGGACGCGTCAGGGTGTCCGGGATCCGACAGGGACGTCGGAACGGGAGCCTCTATCGCGGTCCGCATCCGCTCCGGCGTCCAGTACTCGGTGGACGACACGTCGGATGCCGTCTCGCCGGGCGACTCCACGGTCGCATCGACGATGTCCCCACTGGATGCCTCCCCTCGAGCTGCGGGGGGCGGCAGGGCGGGGCGGGGCGCCGAGCCGGCGGCGGTCGCCGGGCCCCCGCCCAGCAGGCACGCGGCGACCACCGCGGAGGCGAGGGCCCAACGGGCACCTATCTGCATCATCATGTACTTCCCATCACTTCCCGGGCCGGGCCGGGCCGCGCCACGCCACGCCACGGCGCGCCACGGCCCACCCGCATCACGATGACGACGGAGACCCCCGGAGGGCACGGTAGCCAGAATCGCGGGTCGGAGGCCGGCGGCCTGCACAGCACGACGCCGCGATGGGGCGACGACGGGACCGCCCGGCTGCCGGGTCGCCACCTCCTCCAGACCGCGCACCGTCATCCGGCGACTCCGGCTGGGTGCGCCCGGCCCAGTGGGATATAAAGGACGGACACGTGCTCCGGGGTCGGTGGAAATCCGAGCCGGCGGTGACAGTCCGCGAACGGACGATGCGCGACCGGGTCCCCGGGAGCCTCGTCCGCCGATCCGGTGGGAATCCGGGACCGACGGTGAGAGTCCGGATGGGAGGCGCACGCGGCGCCAGCGACCCTGCCGGCGTCGAGGTCTCGTCGACCGCGCCCGGAGTCCGTCCACGGACGAGGACACCATGCACGACGGCCCGACGGCACCCGAGGCGCACGCCCTCGCACCCGGCGATCCCGCGCTCGAGCGCGCGATGCGCCGCGGCCTCGAGCTCGCCGCCGAAGGGCCCGCGTGGGGGCCGAACCCGCGCGTCGGCTGCGTGATCCTCGACGCCTCCGGCCGCGTCATCGCCGAGGGCCGCCATCGCGGCGCCGGATCCGCGCACGCCGAGGTCGACGCCCTCCGGCAGCTGCCCGCGGGCGGGGCGCGCGGC